>JAUNUA010000088.1 GCA_030538435.1 Brachybacterium sp. | reverse complement strand
GGATCCGGACCCTGTGGCGTGAGGCCCGTGCGGTCGTGGTCGGGGTGGGTGCGCCTTTCCGGGGGCGGAAGAGCATCGCCTCGGTGGTGCCCTCGGGCGATGCCGGCCTGATGGGGGCGGTCGGTGATATCTGCCTGCACTTCTACGATGCCGACGGCCGCCCGATCGAGTTCGAGGGATCGGAGCGGCTGATCCGGCCCGAGCGTGCACTGCTCGAGCAGATCGAGTCCTCGATCGCCGTCGCCGCGGGACTCGAGAAGGCGCCGTCGCTGATCGCCGGCGCGAAGGCCGGCCTCTTCCGCACCCTGATCACGGACACCGGCACGGCCGCCGCCGTCCTGGACCTGCTCGAGACCTCCTGATCTCGTTCTGACCGGCTCCCGGAGCGTCGCCGGGCCAGGTGCGCCCACACCCGGAACATTTGTGCTTGACCTATGTTCCGCGATCCCGGTAGCCTCCCCGCCAGCGGACGCCGCGAAGGTCCGCTGCTCCCGGCTCATCGGAATCGATCACAGGAGATGGACACGATGTCAGAGCACACGAGCATTCCCACCACCATGAAGGCCGTTGTCATGCACGCCCCCGAGGACTACCGCCTCGAGGAGCGAGACGTCCCCACCCCCGGGGACGACGAACTGCTGATCCGTGTCGAGGCCGTCGGCGTCTGCGCCAGCGACCTGAAGTGCTACCACGGCGCCACCAAGTTCTGGGGCGACGAGAGCCGCGACCGCTGGGTCGAGCCCGGCCGCAGCCCCGGCCACGAGCTGGTCGGCGAGATCGTCGCCGGGTCCGAGGCGGCGCTCGCCCTGCACGACGTCGCGATCGGCGACCGCATCGCCTGCGAGCAGATCGTCCCCTGCGAAGACTGCCTGTACTGCCGACGGGGCTGGTACTGGATGTGCGGCCCGCACGACATGTTCGGTTTCAAGAACTACGACGGCGCGATGGCCGAGTACATGCTGGTCCCGCCGCTCGCGCGCACCCATCAGGTCGACAAGTCCATCCCGCCGCATCACGCCGCCTTCTCCGAGCCCCTCTCCTGCTCCCTGCATGCGGTGGAGCGCGCCCAACTGGAATTCGACGACGTAGTCGTCGTGGCCGGAGCCGGCCCCATCGGCCTCGGCGCGATCATCGGCGCGGCGCACAAGAGCCCGAAGCTGCTCATCGCCCTGGACTTCGATGAGAAGAAGCTTGAGCTTGCGAAGAAGTGCGGTGCCGATCTGACCCTCAACCCGGGGAAGGTCGACGTGATCCAGGAGATCCGCGACCTCACCGACGGCTACGGCGCCGACGTCTACATCGAGTGCACCGGGCATCCCAGCGCGGTCTCCCAGGGACTGACCCTGCTGCGCAAGCTCGGCCGGTTCGTGGAGTACTCCGTGTTCAAGGACGACGTCACCGTTGACTGGTCGATCATCTCCGACGACAAGGAGCTCGACGTGCGCGGGGCGCACCTCGGCCCGCACTGCTGGCCCGCCGCGATCAAGATGATCGAGTCCGGCGACCTCCCGATGGAGGAGATCTGCACCCACCAGTTCGGACTCGAGGACTTCCAGGAGGCGCTGGATGCGGTCGGCGACTCCTCCGGCGAGTCCATCAAGGTCTCCATCCTCCCCGGGACCTGACCCCCACCCCTTCCCCCAGCCCCGTTCGCGAAGGAGCGAGAACGCATGACGGCGACATCTTCATCGGACCGCGTCCCCGAGGTCGGAACCTCCCAGGAGGGATTCCTCGATCGCCTGGGCATCCCCCACCCCCTGCGGTGGGGATTCCTGGCCGTGCTGATCTTCATGACCGGCAACGGCGTGGAGACCAACTTCGTCTCCCCGCACATCGCCGAGGCGTTCGGCGGTGGGGACGACCGCATCAACCTCGCGGCCACCATCATCACCCTGTACAGCCTCTCCGCGCTGATCGGGTCCTACCTGGCCGGGGCGCTGTCCGACCTGTGGGGTCCGCGCCGCGTGATGCTGCTGGGCTTCTTGGTGTGGGTCGTCTTCCAGGCGGCATTCGTGCTGTCCCTCGCCACGGACTCCGTGACCCTGGTGACGATCTCCTACACCCTGCGTGGCTTCGGCTTCCCACTGTTCGCCTTCGCGTTCCTGGTGTGGATCAACGCGGTCGTGCACAAGGAGCGCAACGGGGCGGCGGTCGGCTGGTTCTACGTCATGTTCACCGGTGGCATGCCGACCATCGGCTCCCTCGTCGCGGTCGTGCTGATCCCGACCCTCGGCGGCGGCTTCACCGGTGAGCGCTGGACGATGATCGCCTCCACCGCGATCGTCCTGGCCGGGTTCCTGCTGGCCTGGTTCGGCGTGCGCGAGCCCCACGGCAACAAGCGCCTGGCACCGGAGCACGAGTCCTCGACGCAGGTGGTGCTGTCGGGCCTGGTGCTGTCGGTCAAGGACAAGAAGATCATGATGGGCTTCCTGGTACGGCTCATCAACACCGCCCCGCAGTTCGGCATGTTCATCATCCTGCCCACGGTGATCGCCGTGGAGCTCGGCTGGGGGCAGTCGCGCTGGCTGGTGATGACCTCGGTCATCTTCGCGGGCAACATCCTGTTCAACGCCGCCTTCGGCGCCCTGGGCGACCGCTTCGGCTGGATCCACACGGTCCGCTGGTTCGGGATCGTGGGCTCGGCGCTGGGCCTGCTCGCCTGGTGGTACGTCCCGCATTGGGTCCCCGCCGGGTCCGACTGGGGCTTCTACGTGGCGGTCGCAGCCGGCACCATCTTCGGCATCATGCTGGCCGGCTTCGTGCCCCTCGGCGCGATCATGCCCGCACTCTCCCCCGACCACAAGGGAGCGGCGATGGCCATGTACACCACCGCCGCCGGCGGCGCCACATTCCTGGGCAGCGCCGTCGTCGCTATCGTCCGTCCGTTCCTCGGCAACGAGGGCGTGGTCTGGGCGTTCGTCGCCCTCTACGGCTGCGCCTTCGCCATGTCGTTCTTCCTGAACGTTCCCCAGCCGCGGCTGAAGGGCGCCGATCTCGACGAGTCGGGGGAGACGACACAGGACGCCCGGGCCTGAGGTCTGGCGTCCGGCTCCCTCGGCACGCCCTGACACACTGAGACGCAGCACACACCACGTACGGAGGAGAAACGCATGAGCACAGCACTGTTCGACCTCACCGGGACCACCGCTCTCGTCACCGGGGGCGCGAAAGGACTGGGCCTGGCCATGGCCCGAGGCCTCGCCGACCACGGCAGCGCCGTCGTCCTGGTCGACATCGACGATGAGGCCGGGGAGGCCGCCGCCGAGCGCCTGGCCGAGGAGACCGGTGCACGCACCGCCTACCGCCACTGCGACGTCACCGACCCGACCGAGGTCGCCGCGCTCGTCGAGAGCGTCGTCGAGGAGTTCGGTGGGATCCATACGCTGCTGAACAACGCCGGCATGGTCATCCACCAGCCTCTCGAAGAGGTCACCCAGGACAACTGGCGGAAGGTGATGACGCTGAACCTCGACGCCGCGTTCTACGTCCTGCAGGCGGTCGGCAGGCACATGCTGGAGCGCGGCAGCGGCAGCATCATCAACACCGGCTCCATGAGCGGCATCATCGCCAACGTCCCGCAGGCCCAGGCCTCCTACAACGCCTCGAAGTCCGCGGTGCACAACCTCACCCGCAGTGCGGCCCTCGAATGGGCGGACCGCGGCGTGCGCGTGAACGCCATTGCCCCCGGCTACATGAGGACCGAGCTGACCCGCGGCTTCTTCGACGAGGGCGGCCCACAGATCGACCAGTGGATGATGATGACCCCGATGGGCCGCCCCGGGGAGCCCGAGGAGCTGGCCGGCGCGGCCGTCTACCTCGCGTCTCGGGCCAGCAGCTTCGTCACCGGATCGATCCTGTCCATCGACGGCGGCTACACCGCCGCCTGAGGCGTCCTCGGCCGCCCTACGGGGTGGCCCGGACGACGTCGTAGACCGCCATCACGATGCCGTTGGAGTAGGTTCGACTCTCCACCAGGCGCAGCACCTGGTGGGTGTCGTCCTCCTCGGAGAACAGGCGCTTGCCCCTCCCGAGCAGCACGGGGAAGGTCAGCAGGTGGTAGCGGTCCACGAGCCCGGCAGCGGCGAGGGACTGCGCGAGCGATGCCGAGCCGTGGACGATGATCGGCCCGCCCTCGGACACTCGCAGGTCCCGCACCTCGTCCAGGGAGGAGAGTCGCTGGCAGTTCTCCCACCCCGCGTCCGTCACCTGCGCCTCAGCGAGGGTGGTGGTCACGACGTACTTGGGCATCCGGTTGTAGTCAGCGAACTCCTCGTCCATGGACGGCCAGACGGGGGCGAACTCCTCGAAGGTGACGCGGCCCAGCAGCATGGCGGCAGCCTCCTGCTGCTCGCGGCCTTTCAGCTCGTAGGCGTCGGCGACGAACTCGATGTCCTGAAAGGTCCAGCCGGCGTGGGGGTGCGCACCTCCGCCGGGCGCCTCCATCACGCCGTCGAGAGTCAGGAACGCGGTGACGATGATCGGGCGGGCCACCGGGTCACCGTGCTTCCGGATCGGGCTGGTGCACCCCGAACACGTTGTTCGATGGGTCGTGGAAGTACCCCTGCCAGGCCATGCCGGGCAGGGCGTGCTTCTCCAGCGCGACGGTGCCTCCGGCCGCGAGGATCCTCTGCGCCGTCGCGTCGAAGTCGGCGACGCCGAGGGTGAGGACTGCCCCCGCGACTGCGCCGCCCACCTCGGGATCCTCGCTCTGGCGCTGCATGATCGCCCCGTCGATGCCAGGCCCCCGGTCCCCGGTGCGCACCCCGAAGTACGGCATGCCGGCGAAGTCGGACCAGTCCTCCGTCGTCCACCCGAAGACGGAGGTGTAGAACTCGGTGGCGGCCGTCGGGTCGGCGGCATGGATCTCGAAGTGCACGGGCCGGCCGGAGGACCAGTCCTGCCCCTCGGCCTGGTCGCCGGTGCCGTCCCCGGGGGTGGGTGAGTCGGACATGGGAGCCCCCTTCAGGGTCACAGGTGGCGGCCGCGCAGTCGCCTGGGGCACAGCATAGGACTGGGGTCAGAGCACGTCGAGGGCCTCGGCGATCGGCACCGCGGTCGCTGCCGCCCATGCCTGCGGGCGGCAGGACGCCGGGTAGGGGAGCGGCGGGGTGACCTCGTCGCTGCCCTGGCCGCTGAACAGCTCCGGCAGGCGCCAGTCGAATCCGTCGGCCGCTCGCAGCAGGGCGCGCGCGACCTCCTGCGCCTCGGCGATGAACCCGCTGCGCAGCATTCCCCGCAGGATCAGTCCGGTGTCGTGGGTCCACACGCTCCCGGCGTGGTAGCGCAGCGGCCCGTAGGCACCGTTGTTCGTGGACAGGGTGCGGATCCCGTATCCGGAGAACATCTCCGCGGACAGCAGGCGGTCCACCACCAGGCGCTCCTGGTCGGCATCGAGGATGCCGGTGCCCAGCAGGTGTCCCATGTTGGAGGCGACGCCGTCGACGCGCCGCTTCTCCCCGTCCAGCGCGAGCGCAATGTAGGGGCCTGCCGCGTCCTCACACCAGAACGCCTCCTGGAAACGGGACCGCAGTGCGTCGGCCCAGGTGCGCAGCCGCGCCGGGAGCTCCCCCGCTGCCCCGCCACCGGGCACGAGCAGCTCGGCTGCGTGCCGAGCCGCCGCGTAGGCGTACCCCTGGACCTCCGCGAGAGCGATAGCGCCCTCGGCGATGGTGCCGTCGGCGAAGCGGATCGAGTCGCCGGAGTCCTTCCACCCCTGGTTCGCCAATCCGTGTCCGGACTCGTCGAGGTACTCCAGGAACCCGTCGCCGTCGGCATCGGCGTGCTCGAGCAGCCACCGGGCGGCGGCCTCGAGGTGGGGGCGGAGCTCCGTGAGCACGGCGTCGTCCATCCCGGCAGCGCGGGCGTCGTGGAGCAGCTCGATCCACAGCGGGGTGGCGTCGATCGTGCCGTAGTAGACGGGCGGCAGGTGGGAATCGGCCATCTCCATGCCCTCGGCGCGGAGTTCGTGGAGGATCTTTCCGGGCTGCGCCGCGGTCTCGACGTCATGGACTTCGGCTTGGTGCCGCGCCAGGGTGCGCAGGGTCGACTCGGCGATGTCGAGGTCGAGGGGCAGGACGAGCGAGGCCGTGATCAAGGAGTCCCGTCCGAACAGGGTGAAGAACCAGGGGGCGCCGGCGGCGAAGAACTGCTCCTGTGCGGCATCGGCGGGGGCCAGGCGCAGGGCGTCGAGGTCCGCGATGGAGCGCGCCAGCAGAGTACGGGCGGACTGGCGGAGCGGGTCGGTGGTGTCGTGAGTAGGGGTGGCGTGGGCAGAGACGGCACCTGACCAGCCGTGCTCGGGTGCGCAGGTGAAGGGGAGCGCCGGGTCGTGCGCGTCGAGGGTCCAGGTGACCTCGGCGCAGCCTCCGTCAGGCGGGGTGGTCAGGTCGATGGCGACGAGCACCTCGTCACCGTCGATGCGGACGGTGCCGCTCCCGGTGCCGCTCCTCGCGCTGTCCCTGCTCTCATCGGGAAGCTCCCCGCCCGCGGTGGACTCATCCGCGGCGCCCGGAAACACGCGCAGAGTTGCCGTGCCTGCCCTGCAGACGGGCCAGGTAGCTGCGTTCTCGCGCTGCTCGGGGCGGGGACGATCAGTGGGGGAGGAGCGAGCCAGGCGGGGGTCCTTGATGGCGGACATGCCGGTGGCATCGGGCGATAGGACGATGCGCAGGGACAGGGTGCGCTCGCGGTCGTCGTCGCTGATCAGGCGGATGGTCTCGCGGAGCCCCTGCGTCCCGGCGGAGCGGGTGCGCTGCAGGATCACGACCGGGTCGACTATCCCGTCGGGCAGGGACACTACGTCCCGCAGGATGATGCGGCGTGCTGAGTCGACCTGGACCGGGAGGGCGGACAGATCGGCGCCGGGGGCCTCGAGGCGGAGTGTCGAGGCCAGGCGCGTGTCGCTGAGGTAGATGCCCTGCGCACCGGGACCCGTCATGGTGCCGTCGACGGCGGACCATGCTTGCAGGGGAGCGTGGAAGACCCCCACCAGGTCGTGCACGAAGGGCTGGTGGAGCGTGGGGGGAGGGGAGTCGGGATCGGGCACGGTGTCCGGTTCGCTGAGGGGCATGGATCCTCTCCGAGGGGGTGTCCGATGGGAAGGGAGCTCGCGACCGATCGTCGCACGCGAGGGCTCGGCCGGTGCCGTACGAGGTGACCGACGGGTATCGGCTCGGGATGCGGGACGCCGGAGTAGAGTTGCGAAGTTTCCTCCCGTTCCCCCGGAAGGCCTCCTCATGACCCTCACCTTCTCGCTCATCTCCCTGGCCGTCTACTTCGGCGCGATGCTCGCCATCGGCTTCTACGCGTTCAGCAAGACCGACGACGGCGACGACTACATGCTGGGTGGACGACGCCTCCACCCCGCCACTGCTGCGCTGTCAGCCGGCGCCTCGGACATGTCCGGCTGGCTGCTCATGGGCCTGCCCGGCGCGCTGTACATCAGCGGCCTCGTCGAGGCGTGGATCGCGGTCGGCCTCACCGTCGGTGCAGCGCTGAACTGGATCTTCGTCGCGCCACGTCTGCGGCAGTACACACAGATCGCCCGCAACTCGATCACCGTCCCGAGCTTCTTCGACAACCGGCTGTACGACCGGACCCATCTGATCCGGATCCTCGCCGGTGTTGTCATCCTGGTGTTCTTCACCTTCTACGTCTCCTCCGGCATGGTCGCCGGTGGGGTCTTCTTCCAGTCGATGTTCGGTGGCTCCTATCTGCTCGGGATGATCCTGGTTGCCGGCGTCACCATCCTGTACACCCTCTTCGGCGGGTTCCTCGGCGCCAGCTACACCGATGTCGCGCAGGGCCTGATCATGCTGGTCTCGCTGATCACCGTGCCCGTGGTGGCGATGTTCGTGGTCGGCGGTCCCACCGCCATGTGGGAGTCGATCCGCGAAGTCGACCCGACGTTCGCCTCCATGACCCAGGGAGCAACCGCGGTCGGTGTGATCTCCGCGCTCGCCTGGGGCCTCGGCTACTTCGGCCAGCCGCACATCATCGTGCGCTTCATGGCGCTGCGCTCCTCGCGCGACGCCAAGTACGGAGCGAGCATCGGCATCGGCTGGATGATCCTCTGCGTGACCGGCGCTGTGTTCACGGCGATGGCGGGACTCGCCTACTTCCAGCAGAACAGCGAGGCGCAGCTGACAGACACCACCAACGGCGAGTCGGTGTTCCTGGACCTCGCCCAGATCCTGTTCCACCCGCTGATCGCAGGACTCCTGCTCGCCGCTGTGCTCGCCGCGATCATGTCGACGGTCTCCAGCCAGCTGGTCGTCAGCTCCTCCGCTCTCGTCGAGGACCTGATGGGCGGGTTCGGCGTGCGCCTCGGGCAGGGGGCCAAGCTGTGGGCCGGACGCGTCGGCGTCCTCGTCATCTCCCTGATCGCGCTCTACCTGGCGCGGGACCCGGAGAGCTCGATCCTGGCGCTGGTCGCCTTCGCCTGGGCCGGCTTCGGCTCTGCCTTCGGTCCGATCGTGATCCTGTCGCTCTTCTGGCGGGGGCTCACCGCGATCGGCGCCCTGGTCGGCATGGCCGCCGGTGCCGGCGTCGCCTTCTGGTGGGGCCAGTGGCAGCCGGACGTGGACTGGGGGCTGTTCCCCGGGGACGCCCACCTCTACGAGATCGTGCCGGGCTTCGCGATCTGCTTGATCCTCGCGGTGCTGGTGTCCATGGCGACGCCGAAGCCGCCGCGCGAGGCCATGGACGAGTTCGACGACATGGTGGGCTCCCTGAAGACCGGGGAGATCCAACCGCGAGA
>JAUNUA010000087.1 GCA_030538435.1 Brachybacterium sp. | reverse complement strand
CCCCGTGGCCGGAGCTGATGGTCGCCGACGGCCCCGGATACCGGCTCCGCGAGGGCGCCGAGAGGGTGCCGATGCAGTTCGTCGCTACCGCTCATCGACCCGAGGCGGCACAGCCCGTCAGCAGCTGATCCGCCGGTGGTGGTCGCCCCGCCGGATGATCCGCAACAGCATTGCCTGCGTGTCCTCCCATCGCAGGAACACCTGTTCCCACGTCAGGCGGGTCACGCTGTAGCCGCGGCTGCGCAGCACCAGGTCGCGGTCGCGGTCGCGGCGGTACTGCTGCTCCAGCGCATGGAACTGTCGGGAGTCGCACTCGATGACCCAACTGGACCCCACCAGCAGATCCACTCGCCCTACCCCCGTGAGGGCTACCTGGGGACGCACGCGGACACCCAAGGACTCGAGCCACCACCGCACCGCTGTCTCCGTCCCCGACTCGGCATCCCTGCGAACGCGGTGCAGTGCTCGGCGATGCTGCAGAGGCAGGCCGGCGATGACACGTCGGACCTCGTCAGCGGTGAACGCACGCTGGTTCCACGCAGACTCGAGAAGGATCGCCACCTCCACCGTCGTGAGGCAGCGAGCGGCATGGTCGAGGACCACGGTGAGGGGCGGGATCGGGTCGTGATCCGGCCAGGCGGAGTGCACCGGGCGGTGCAGAAGCACCGGGCGGCGCGTGCTGGACCCGGGTGCTCCGGGTCGGGACGGCCGAAGCGTTGGCAATGAGATCTGCTGCGACGGCGGCGAGCCTGGTCCGTACCGGGGACGGAAGGCATGGGCACTGTCACTGAGCGGGGTCCAGAGCCCGTGCAGGATTGCCGCGTCGATACACGTGGGTCGCACTCCCGCAGCGAGGTAGTGCACCAGGCGTTCATCCGCCCGATCATCGACGGTCCAAGGGCCGATACGCCGCGCAGCGCCCTCGCGACGGAGGGAGGCGATCACCGCGGTGAGACCCCGGGCGGCAGCCTCCCGCTGGTGGATTATGCCCGGGGAACGCATGCCGCCAGCAGACCGCACGGGGAGACAGGCGGGAAGACGTACGCGAGCACTGGGGACAGGTGCGACGTGGGGAGGAAAGGGGCTGACCGCTACAGCGTGCCATCGTGCAGTGGGGAGCGCGAGAAGGGGTGATATAGCTGCAGCCGACCCGGATAGGCGGTTCGCTGCGGCCATAGCGACACTTCTCGTGGGGACAGGGGGCGGGGAACGGGGGTCCGGACAGGGGCGTGGCCGGACTGGACGGGGGCAGGGCAGCCAGTGCGGGAAGACAGGGCTGGGCGGGGCAGGCGGGGGGTCTAGAACAGGATGGTTGCGAGCTCGCCGACGGGGCGGAAGCCGGCGGCGGCGTAGGCGCGGCGCGCGGCCTGGTTGTAGTCGTTGACGTACAGCGACACCTGGGGGGCATGGTCGCGGCGGACCTGCTCGACCACCGCGACCATGGCCCGGCGGGCGATGCCGTGGCCGCGCAGCTCCGGCTCCACCCACACGCCGTGGATCTGAGCGACATCCCCGAAGATCGCGCCGACATCGGCCTTGAACACCACCGCGCCGTCCCTGATCAGCACGTACGTCCGTCCGTGCGCGATGAGGTCCTTCACCCGCGCGCGGTACCCGCGGCCGCGGTCGTGGGATGTGGGATCGGTCCCCACCTCTTCACGGAACATCGCGACGCTCGCCGGGAACACGATCTCGTCCTCCCGGGGAGCTGCCGGTCGCAGCGCCGGATCGGCGGTCACCTGGGGGTCGGCGTCGGCGAGCAGCAGCGGCTGGTGCCAGCGCAGTTCCCGGGCGGGCGCCCAGCTCGGCGCCATGTGCTGCCACATCCGCTCCACGTCCGCCGTCGGCCCGACGATGGAGCTGGCGCGGCGCGGTCGCGCCGCCAGGCTGCGGGCGAAGCGCTCCAGGGTCCGCGGATCATCGGTGATCGGGGCGATGTTCACCCCGTGCCACAGCACCCCCGTCGGTGCGGTCTCCGGGCCCATGGTGCTGAACTCCTCAGGCATGCGCAGGCCGCTCACCTCCACCAGCCGCGCCCCCGGCAGGGTGTGGGTCAGCGGGTCGGTGAGGGCGAGCCGGATAGCCGGATCGGCGCGGGAGGCCCGCAGCGGCCGGAGCTTCGCGCCGCGGCGGAACACGGGGGCGGGTCGCTTCGCCTCAGCCGATGGAGACCGACGGAGCGGCGCCGTCTGCGCCCTCCAGTTCCATCTCGGCGGCGATCCGGTTCGCTTCCGCCAGCAGGGTCTCCACGATGTCCGCCTCCGGGACGGTCTTGATGACCTCGCCCTTGACGAAGATCTGGCCCTTGCCGTTGCCGGAGGCGACGCCGAGGTCGGCCTCGCGGGCCTCGCCGGGCCCGTTGACGACGCAGCCCATCACGGCCACGCGCAGTGGGACCTCCAGGTGCTTCAGGCCCTCGGTGACCTCCTCGGCGAGGGTGAATACGTCCACCTGCGCGCGACCGCAGGAGGGGCAGGAGACGATGTCCAGCTTGCGGGGCTTCAGGTTCAGCGACTGCAGGATCTGGTTGCCGACCTTCACCTCCTCCACGGGCGGGGCAGACAGCGACACCCGGATCGTGTCCCCGATGCCCTCGCCGAGCAGGATGCCGAAGGCGACGGACGACTTGATGGTGCCCTGGAACTCCGGACCTGCCTCGGTGACGCCCAGGTGGAGCGGCCAGTCGCCGCGCGCGGCGAGCTGCCGGTAGGCCTGCACCATGATGATCGGGTCGTTGTGCTTCACGGAGATGCCGAAGTCGTGGAAATCGTGCTCCTCGAAGAGGGACGCCTCCCACACGGCGGACTCCACGAGCGCCTCCGGGGTCACCCGGTCGATGCCCTTCATCATGCGCGGGTCGATGGAGCCGGCGTTCACGCCGATCCGCAGCGCCGTGCCGTGGTCCTTCGCAGCCTGCGCGATGTCCTTCACCTGGTCGTCGAAACGGCGGATATTGCCGGGGTTCACGCGCACCCCTGCGCAGCCCGCCTCGATCGCGGCGAAGACGTACTTGGGTTGGAAGTGAATGTCCGCGATCACCGGGATCGGGGACTTCGCGGCGATCGCCACCAGGGCGTCGGCGTCCTCCTGGCGGGGGCAGGCGACACGCACGATATCGCAGCCGGCGGCGGTCAGCTCCGCGATCTGCTGCAGGGTGGCGTTGATGTCGTGGGTGGGGGTGGTCGTCATCGACTGGACGGTCACCGGGGCGTCGCCGCCCACGGCGATGTCGCCGAGCTGCACCTTGCGGCTCTTCCGGCGCGGCGCGAGGACAGGCGGCGGTTCCTTGACGGTGGGGATCCCGAGGCTCACAGAAGTCACCGCACCATTATCGCGGGCCGCGGCTCCCGGCGCAGGCGGCGCGCGCGGATGTGCACCGCACCTTCACCGACGCCGTGAGCGGTTCCACCCGTCGCGGCCTCGCCGGTCGTGATCCGGATCAGGGGAAGAACCGGATGGGGTTCACGATGTCGGCATAGATGAGGATCACCGTCATCAGGATGAAGGCGATCGCGACGAGGTTCGTCAGCGGCAGCAGACGGGACATGTCCACCGGGCCTGGGTCGGGCTTCCCCCGCAGCCGGGCCCACCACCGGCGCAGCCCCTCCAGGAGGGCCCCGGCGACATGTCCGCCGTCCAGCGGGAGCAGCGGCAGCAGGTTGAACACGAACAGCGCCATGTTCAGCGAGGCCATCATGGAGATCAGCGTGCCGAGCTTCTCGCGGACCCCGAAGCCCTCCTGGTCAGCGGCGACGACCTCCCCGGCAAGGCGCGACACGCCGACGACGCCGACGGGCCCGTCGGGGTCCCGCTCCACCCCGGTGAGGGTGTCGACGCTCAGGTGGTACATCCGCACCGGCAGGGTGATGACGATGCGGCCGGTGGCGGTGAAGGTCTGCCAGGCAGCCTCCGGCACCTCGGTGAGCGAGCGTGGCTGCAGCTCCGCCGTCGGGGAGATGCCGAGGAATCCGGCCTCCTCGGTGCGCAGTTCCCCATCCTGGTCGTAGACGGCGTTGCCGTCGGCGTCGAGCACCGGACGCTCATCGACGATGGGAGTGGCCTCCAGTGTCAGCTCCTCGCCGTCCCGGTCGACGACGACGGGGACGGTGGCGTCCCCGGTCGCGCGGATCCGTGCAGAGACGTCCTGCCAGGTGGGAGTGGGATGGCCGTCGATCGCGACGATGGTGTCCCCGGGCCGGATGCCGGCGGCCATCGCCGGGGCCTCGGGGCGGCCCTCACAGGAGGTGTCGGCCGGTGCCGCCGCCGGGACCACGCACTGCGAGATGGCCGAGACCGTGGGGGTGAGAGTGGGCAGGCCCACCCCGGCGAAGAGGATCGCCAGGAACAGCACCGACAGCAGGAGGTTCATCACTGGGCCGCCCAGCATCACCACGAGCTTCTTCGGGACGCTGAGAGCGACGAACGTGCGGTGGGCCTCCGCCGGGTCATACTGGGCGGCCTCCCATTCCTTCGCGTCCTCGCTCATCTGCTGCACGAAGCCGGTGGAGTCCTCGCGGACGGTGCCGGGTGGGTCACCGCGGTGCGGGGGGTACATGCCGATCATGCGGATGTACCCGCCGAGCGGAATCGCCTTGATGCCGTACTCCGTCTCGCCGCGGCGGCGGGAGACCAGGGTCGGCCCGAAGCCGATCATGTACTGGGTGACGCGCACCCCGAAGCGCTTGGCGGGCAGCAGATGACCGAGCTCGTGCAGGGCGATGGAGACGGCGATGCCGAGCGCGACGAGCAGCACGCCCAGGGCGTACAGCGCAGCGACGCTCACGGGGGTCCCGCGGTGCCGGAACGAGCCGCCTCGATCCTGGCGCGGGCGGCAGAGCGCGCCCAGGACTCCACGCCGAGGATCGCCTCGACACCGCCGCTCACCGCGGCCCGCGGCCGGTCGGGGTCCTCGAGGATCGCGCGGATCACCGTGAGGATCCCCGGGAAGGGAAGGTCCCCGGCGAGGAACGCAGCGACCGCTTCCTCATTGGCGGCGTTGTAGGCGGCCATCGCCCCGCCGCCCTCGCGGTGGGCGGCGCGCGCGATCCGGATCGCGGGGAAGACGTCCTCGTCGACCGGCTCAAAGGTCCAGGACTGGGCGGTGCGGAAGTCGAGCGCGGCCGCGAGGCCGGGCAGCTTCGCAGGGTGGGCGAGGGCCCATCCGATGGCGTGGCGCATATCCGGGGGGCTCGCCTGGGCGAGGGTGGAGCCGTCGACGAGGGTTGCCATGGAGTGGACGATCGACTGGGGGTGGACGACCACCTCGATGCGATCCTCCGGCAGGTCGAACAGCCAGCTCGCCTCGATCACCTCGAGGGCCTTGTTGACCAGGGTCGCGCTGTTGGTGGTGATCACCGGGCCCATCTGCCAGGTGGGGTGGGCGAGCGCCTGCGCGGGGGTGATGCTTATCAGGTCGGCCCGGCTGCGTCCGCGGAACGGGCCGCCCGAGGCGGTGACGACGAGGTGGTCGATCTGGTCGTGGCGCACCCCGGCGAGGGCCTGGGCGATCGCGGTGTGCTCGGAATCCACCGGCAGGATCTGACCCTCGGTGGCGGCACGGGAGACGAGCTCACCGCCCGCGACGAGCGACTCCTTGTTGGCGAGGGCCAGCCGGGCGCCGCTCGCGAGCGTGGCGAGGGTAGGCAGCAGCCCGATGGAGCCGGTGATGGCGTTGACGACGACGTCCCCGGGGCCGAGTGATCCGGCGAGCTCCTCGACCGCGCGGGCGCCAGCCGATACGCGCGGGAGGTCTCCAGGGGTACCGGCGGCGCGCAGCTGCGTCGCGACCGCTCGTTCGACGTCCTCGGCGCGGTCCTCCCGGGCGACGGCGAGGACCGCGGGGCGGTGAGCACGGACCTGCCGGGCGATCGCCTCGGGGTCGCTGCCCCCTGCGGCGAGACCGTGGACGCGGGCGACGTCCGGGTAGCGCTCCAGGACATCGAGGGTCTGGGTGCCGATGGACCCGGTGGAACCGAGCAGCACCAGGCGCCGGTCGGCACCGGTTCGGGCGGGGTGGCCGCCGGTCACGGCACGGAAGCCATCACGTCCGCGACATGGTCGAGGTAGACGTCCACGACGGCCTCCTGGTAGCCGTCCTCGCCCTTGCGGCGGCGGAAGGCGGCGCGGCGCACATCGTCGACGCTCATCGCGAGCCCCTCGGTGAAGTAGGCGATGAGCTGGTCACACAGGGCGTCGACGTCGGCGCGGTCGTAGGCCGGCTCGCCCTGCGCGGCGGGCGCGAAGCGCTCCCCCGCGGGACGCTCCAGGCGTTCCTTCAGTGTCTCGGCGCGCTCGGTGAGCTCCTCCACCCATGCCTCCTCCCCGCGTTCGGCGATGGCCCGGTCGCGCTGCTGCAGGGCGAAGGCATCGGAGAGTCGGTCCAGGGCCTCGTCGACGACCCGCATGTCGTAGCCGCCGCGGACCGTGGTGAAACTGGCGCCCGAGATGTCCGCCGCACCGAAGGTGCCGTCGTGGGCCTCGTAGGCCTCGCGGGCCTTGGCGAGGAACTCGTCGACCTCGCGCGTCTCGTACCCGACGCTGATCTTGGAGACGGTCTCGAACGATGTGCTCACAGCTGCCCTTCCTGACGATGCTGACCCCCGGCCGTGGGACAGGGCCACTGTAGCCCGTGGCCCGGACGCGTCCGGGGACGACGCAGCGCGTGCCGGGCCACGTCAGGAAGGCCGCTGGGCGACGGCCTCCACCCGTGCGACACGGGCCTCCCTGTCCGCCCGGTGTGACTCGGACTCGATGACGGTCGCGGCGAGCTGACCGCAGGCCCCGTCGATATCGCTGCCGCGGGTGTCGCGGATGGTGGTGGAGATCCCGTGGGAGCGCAGCGTGTCCACGAAGGCCTTCTCCACGAACGGGTCCGAGGCGGTCCACTTCGACCCGGGGACCGGGTTCAGGGGGATGGGGTTCACGTGCACCCAGCCGGCGCCGCCCTTCGCGATCAGCTTGCGGGCCAGGAGGTCCGCCCGATGGGCCTGATCATTGATGTCACGGATCAGGGCGTACTCGATGGAGACGCGCCGCCCGGTGGCCTCGTGGTACTCGTAGGCGGCGGAGAGGATCTCCTCCACGTCGAAGCGGGTGTTGATCGGCACCAGTTCGTCGCGCAGCTCGTCGTCCGGGGCGTGCAGGGACACCGCGAGGGTCACCGGGATCTCCTCGCGGACCAGCTTGCGCACTGCCGGGGCGAGGCCGACGGTGGAGACGGTGATGTTGCGGGCACTCATGCCGAAGCCGTCGGGTGCGGGGGCGTTCAGGCGCTTGCAGACGGTGGCGACGGGTCGGTAGTTCGCCAGCGGCTCGCCCATCCCCATGAACACGATGTTGGAGACTCGCCGCGGGGAGTCCTCGCTGCCGCCCGGCATCTCCCCCGTGCGGAGCATGCGGTTCGCGATGCGGACCTGTTCGAGGATCTCCGCGGTGGAGAGGTTGCGGGTGAGGCCCATCTGGCCGGTTGCGCAGAACGGGCAGTTCATGCCGCAGCCGGCCTCGGAGGAGATGCACAAGGTGATCCGGCCGGGGTAGCGCATCAGGACGGATTCGACGAGGGATCCGTCGAACAGGCGCCACAGCATCTTCTGGGTGGCGCCGTGGTCGGCGCTCTGGCGGGACACCAGGGTGAGCAGCTGCGGGAAGAACCGCTCGGCGAGCTCCGCGCGACGGTCCTTGGGCAGGTCCGTCATCTCCTCGGTTTCGGTCGTCATGTGGTCGAAGTAGTGGACCGACAGCTGCCTCGCGCGGAAGGCCGGCAGCCCCATTTCGGTCACGGCGGCTTTCCGCTCGTCCATCGTCAGATCGGCGAGGTGGGCGGGTGGCTTTCCGCGGCGGGTGGGCCGCAGCTGCAGCTGGCCGGGGGCGAGCATCACCGGCTGGCTGGGGTCGACCTCGCGGGACAGGTCGGGGTTGGCGGCGCGGTTCACAGCAGGACCTCCAGCAGGATGTAGGTGGTGGGGGCGGCGAGCAGGATGGAGTCGACCCGGTCCAGGACGCCGCCGTGACCGGGCAGCAGGTCACCCATGTCCTTCAGGCCCAGGTCGCGTTTCAGCAGTGACTCGCACAGGTCTCCGGCGGTGGAGATGATCACCAGCACGGCGCCGAGCACGAGGCCCACCCACCAGGGGGCGTGCAGGAACAGGGCGGTGACGGCGAGGGCGCTGCCGACCCCACCGATCATGGAGCCGGCGAAGCCCTCCCAGCTCTTCTTGGGGCTGATCGAGGGGGCCATCGGGTGCTTCCCGAACAGGACGCCCGCGATGTACCCGCCGATGTCGTTCACGATCGGGACGATGAGCGCGAGGAGCACCAGCACCGCCCCCTGCTCCTGCTGGAACAGCAGGAGCACGAAGCAGCCGAGGAACGGCACCCAGGTCAGGCAGAACACGCTCGCCGCGACGTCGCGCAGGGCGATCGGCCCGCGGGACTGCACGGTCCGCCAGATCAGTGCCGCGCAGATCGCCAGCGACATCGCGACCATCAGCCCGTCGACCCCCGCGATGTGGGTGGCGAAGACCATCGCCAGGGAGCCCCCGATCAGGGGCACGGGCGGGACGCGCAACCCCCCGGCGGCCAATGCACGGATCAGTTCGATGCCGCCGAGGACCATCGCCAGGGCCACCAGGAAGGGGAACAGCACCGGCACCACGAACAGGCACAGCAGCAGAGCACCGACCAGAGCCAGTCCCACGGCGATCGCCGCGGGCAGGTTCCGGCCGGCGCTGCGCTTGTGCTGCGGCGGAGCCGCGGCGGTGTCGGTGCTCACCGAGTGCTCCCCTGCCGTCCTCAGACGGTGGTCAGCTCGGTCTCCTTGGCCTCCAGG
>JAUNUA010000086.1:4497-8993 GCA_030538435.1 Brachybacterium sp. | reverse complement strand
ACCGCGGCAGCGGCGCCCGCGACGGCTCCACCACCGACGATCGCCCCGCCGACGCCCGGGGCGACGTCGTGAACACGGGTCTCCTCGGGCTGATCGGGCTGGTCGGGCCGCTCCTCGTCAGGGGCCGCGGCGTCCACCGCGCCCCCGTCCGTGTCGTTCTGCACCGTGTCTGCGGCATCGTCGTCCGCGGGCACGTCGCCGTCCCCCCGCGTGTCACCGCGGCCGGCGTCATGGGGGTCGTACGCCTCGAGAGTCACCGGCAACGATTGCCACGCCCCGAGCTCGGAGATCAGGTCCCGCACGGTCCCGGGCGCCTGTGGAGCTCCGGTCAGGATCAGCACGCACAGCTCATCGAGGTCCGCGGGGACCCGGCGCGCAGTCGCGGCCGATGGGGGGATCAGTCGACCCTGGTCATCGGCGTGCGGTGCGACCCCGGTCATGGACCGGTAGAGCAGACGCCCCAGCGCCGCCACATCGGCGAACGCGGCCTCGGCCCCGTCCGTCGGTGCCTCGTGGTCCAGGCGGTGGGATGCCGCCTCGACTCCCACACCGAGCACCCACACCCTGTCCTTGTCCACGTCGACGAAAATGCGATTGGAGTCCAGGTGCTCATGGCGCAGTCCGCGACGTCGCGCCACCTCCAACGCCCGGGCCGCCTCCCCGATCACCGTGCGGGCCGTTTCCGCCCGCAGCTCCCCGCCGGCGAGCATCGCTGCCAGCGGCGGTGCGGGCGGGAAGGCGTAGGAGATCGCAGTCAGGGGACCGGAGTCGTCCTCCACTTCGAAGGACTGGATGTCCAGGATCTCCAGCAGACCGGGGTTCTGCACCAGGTAGGCGCGGCGCGCCGCATCGGCGACCTCCTGCGCAGCCGGTCCCTCCACCAGCAACAGCGCGGCGAGGTCACCGGTGTCGGCGGAGCGCGCGCGATGCCAGGAGGAACCCTCGGCGACTCCCCCCAGGGGGATCGTGCCTTCCAAGCTCCACCACTCGCGCACAGCGTCGTCGTGACCTCGTTCGCTCACACCTCGTCCTTCGCAGATCTCACACTCGACCCCATGCTACGCACGGCATACCCGCTGACCGGGCAGGCGGGCCCTCCTGGGCGGTGCGGCCTCACCCCCGGCGCCGACGAACCCGCGCGACGACCGCTCGTAGCTCCTCGACCCGCAGCATCCAGGCGAGGCCCACGAACACCAGGGTCATCACCAGGCCCACCCCGGCACCGAGCCCCACCGCGACCACTCGGTGGATCCAGAACAGGTCCCCGAGCAGCCAGTACAGACCGAGCCCGACCGCGGTGGTGAGCACCCCGGCGAGCAGCAGCTTGGAGAGTACCACCGCCGTGCGTCCGGCGGTGGAGGTGTCCGCGCCGAGGCCGTGGACCCGCCGCGACAGCAGCCACAGACCCAGCAGCCAACCGGCGAGACTCCCCAGGGAGGAGGATCCAGCGGCAGCTGCTGCCGCGTACTGGGCGGGCACCAGGTGCAGGATCGGCAGCACGCACAGCACGGGCGCGAGGGTCGCCGGGATCTGCATCAGGAACGGGGTGCGGGCATCCTCGTAGGCGTAGAACACCCGCTTCACCAGGTACGTCGCCGCGAAGGGCACCAGGCCCACCATGTACCCGACCAGGACCAGCGCGTTCGCCTCAGCAGCCACCCGGCCGGTACCACCGATGATCACCCACATGATGGGCGCTGACAGTGCCGCGAACACCGCCGTGCACAGCACCATCGGCACCGCGAGGATGCGCGAGGTGCGGGCGTACTCGCGCAGGACCTCATCGTGGTCACCACGGGAGGCGCTGCGCGCGATCGCCGGGAATGAGGCCGTCACCAGCGCCACCGCGATGATCCCCTGCGGAATCATGAACGCCATGTAGGCGCTGTCCAGCGTGAACAGGGCGGGGTGGCGTGCCGCCTCCAGCGTCCGCCCCTGGTCGGTGAGGGTCGCTGACGCCTCGCGGGCGTTGGTCGTCGACCAGCGAGAGGCCCAAATCCCGACTTGGGCGATCCCCAGCATCGCGAAGGTCCACAGACCCATCCGGGACAGCTTCCCGAGGCCCAGGCCGCGCAGGCCCCACCGCGGCCGAAGCCGCAGACCCAGCTTCCGGACGTAGTACAGAAGGAACGCAACCTGGGCGGCGGACCCGCCCACGTTGAACGCCGCGAGGGCTATCACCATCGGCCAGGTCCAGTTCGACGGGTCGCCCTCGCTGCCCCAGATACCCAGGAATGCGAGCGCGCCGACGATGCCGACGACGTTGTTCAGCACCGGCGCCCACTGGTAGGGCCCGAAGGACTCGTGGGCATTCAGGATCTGCCCGCACATCACGTACAGCGCGGAGAAGATGATCTGCGGCATCATCCAGTAGCCCAGCTGGATGGCCAGAGCGGATGTGCCCTCCGGCATCGTGCCGCTGGTCAGCAGGATCAGAGCCGGAACCGCAAGGGTGCACAGCGCCGTGACCGTGGTGGCGGCGAGCACCACCAGGGTCATGAGGCGCGAGATGTAATCCTCGCCGCGGTCGGGACGCTCGATGGCGCGCACGATCGCCGGGACCAGGATCGCGTTCAGCACACCACCGCCGACGAGGATCCAGATCGAGTTCGGCAGATAATTCGCGGCGCTGACGGCGTCGGAGACGGCGCTGCCGGTTCCGGCGACGATCATGCCCATCAGGAAGTTCCGGACGAAGCCCAGCACGCGCGAGACCATCGAACCGGAGGCCATCAGGGCGCTGGCCCGCAGGTATCCGCGGCGCGGGGCGGCCGACGACGGGGTCGGCCGGGGCTGTTCCCCGGCGGGTTCGGTGCCGGGGTTCGGGGGGGTGTCGCTCATCGGGGGTCCGGGTCCGTCCGGTCGGAGGAGTCGTGGGGGGTCCGGGTGGGTGCCTGGGTGTTCTCCGGTCCGCGGACCGCCGGAGCGCGCCGGTCCGATGTGTGGCGTCGGGCCCGCAGCACCCCGATCACCACCAGCAGCCCCATGGCGATGACGATCACGAGGGTGGTCCAGTTCTCCCACGCCGGGTTCACGCTGAGTTCGACGTCCCGGGGCGCGGCGAGCTCGACCCCGTCGGGCCCGTGGACGGACACCGTCAGCTGGACCTGGCCGTTGGCGATCGCCTCCACCGGGACCAACGCCTCGGTCTGGCTGCGCGCCGGGACCTCGACGGTGATGGTCTCCTCGGGGACCCGGACGATGTGGCTGTCGGTGCTGGCCCGCAGCTCCAGGGTGACGCGGGAGTCCAGCTGGTTGGACACGGTCACGGGGACCTCGCTGGCGTTCGCCACCAGGTTGAAACTGGCGCTGGTGGACAGGCTGATCGCCTCGTCGAGATCCGCGATCGCGGTGTTCGCGGCGTCCGCCCGCCGGGTCACCTCATCGGGTCGGTCGCGCCAGTGGATAGAGGTCGCAGAGAGGCCCAGGACCTCGGGTCCGGCGACCTGGGCGGGGTCCTCCATGGCCCCGCGCAGGCTTTCGGCGCGGGAGATCGAGTCGTCCAGGCGCTGCAGCATCGAGGGAGACAGCGGCGCCGGGCGCTCGGCCTCGGCGAGGTGGGTCATGTACCCCTCGTCATCGAGAGCTGACGGCTGCACCGATGCCGGGTCGATCCGGCCGAGGGCGAACAGCGCCTCATCATCCTGGTCCTGCGGGTTCGTCGTCCACGACTGCGAGGCGGCGGCGTCCAAGAGGTCGGCGGTCGAGCGCGTCTCCACCCACGGGGCGCTCTCCAGAGCATCCAGCACCGCACCGACAGCCTCCGGGTCGAGGTCCGCAGTGGCGTCGGGCATGAGGAGAATTTGCCGGGTGGTGGGAGTGAACTCCGAGGCGATCACCGCGGTCTCGGCGAGGACCCGCTGCCGCACCAGCTCCACATCGGCGTCCGCATCCAGGGCACTGAGCTCCGCGGACAGGGGGGCGTCCGGGGCAAGGACCACCGTGCTGCCTGAGGAGTCCTCGATGACGCCGACCGACGACGGGGTGATGGTGCCGCGGGGGTCTGGGCGCAGCGACGTGGACGGGGTGAGGAGCACATCGGGTTCCGTCGCCAGGCGGGCCTCGACCGCGTCGGGGTCGGCCTCGGCGCCCGGGAGAACGGCCGCCCGGCCGCTGGGGGTGATCCCCTCGCTGGTGAAAGCACTGGTGGCGCGACCCTCCGCGATATCTTCGAGCCCTCGGGCGTCGGCCTCGCGGAGGGATGCGAGGTCGGCCGAGGAGTACGGCAGGGCGAGGACGGTACGGTCCCCGACGCCACCCCCGAGCTCTGAGGCATACCGCGCGGCCTCCTCGGACGTGGAGTAGCCGAGTGGCTGGGTGTCCGCGGGCTCCCCGTCCTGGTCCCCTTCCTCGGGCCGTTCCGCGAGAGGTGGGGCATCCAGCAGGGCGGGATCCAGCAGCCAGTCGACGTCGGCCCGCTCCGCGATCCGGGCGCGGTCAGCGAGCTCACCGTCGCGCAAGGACTCGTCGTACCCCGCGGGGTCGGCGACCACGGC
>JAUNUA010000086.1:0-4397 GCA_030538435.1 Brachybacterium sp. | reverse complement strand
CTGCCTCCGGTTCGCCGGGGACCGTCGGCTCGGTGTCGGACTCCCAGGCCGCGAGCACCGCGCGGTCGGTGACGCGCGCGGATGTCGCATGGAGCTCCAGCGCGAGGTCCTCGATGGGTGCCGGGGAGACGTTGGTGACCTCCACCTCCGCGGTGAGGGTGCCATCGGGTGCGAGTGGCTGCGGATCCAGCCGCAGCAGTTCCATCTCGACGGGTGCATCGGCGGCCTGCTCAGGGGCCGTCGGGACCGATGGTCGGGCCGATGGGGCGGCGATAGACTGTGCCGGCGCCGCGCCGAGGACCAGCAGCGCCATCAGCAGGATCCCTGCGACCAGCCACCCCCTCCGCTCGGTCCCGAACCGTCGGGACGCGGGCCCCCGCGAGGTGGGCAGGGCAGGCGTCGGCATGGGGACACTGTATGACCTCCGACCGCCCGGACCCTGCAGGAGGGGACGCCCCGTGACCCGAACCGCCCTGCCCGCCGACGGGCCCGCCACGCCCGAGGAGCGACGGCGGCGCGCACGCCTCCGCGCCGAGCAGATGTTCCGTGCGCTGCCCGCACCGATCCACCGCCTGGGCGAGCTGTTCGCCGAGGCCGGGGAGGAGTTGGCGCTGGTCGGCGGGCCGGTGCGGGACGCGGTCCTGGGGCGCGACAGCGCCGACCTCGACTTCACCACCTCCGCGCGGCCGGAGCGGACCGAACAGATCCTGCGTGCATGGACCGGGGGTGGTGCCCTGTGGGACATGGGGCGGGAGTTCGGCACCCTCGGCGCGCAGCGCGAGGGCATCCGGGTGGAGGTCACCACCTACCGCACCGAGTCCTACGATCCTGCGAGCCGCAAGCCCCAGGTGGCCTTCGGTGACACGCTCGAGGGGGACCTCTCCCGTCGTGACTTCACCGTCGGGGCGATGGCGGTGCGCCTGCCGTCGTTGGAGTTCGTGGATCCTTTCGGCGGTCTGGAGGACCTCGCCGAGCAGGTGCTGCGCACCCCCGTCGGCCCGGAGCAGTCCTTCACCGATGACCCGCTGCGGATGATGCGCGCCGTGCGCTTCGTCTCCCAGCTCGGCTTCACGATCGCGGACGACACCGCTGCGGCGATCCGTGAACTGGCCGACCGGATCGAGATTGTCTCCGCCGAACGAATCCGCGAGGAGCTGGTGAAGCTGCTCCTCGGCGCGCACCCCCGCGCCGGCCTCGAGCAGATGGTCGAGCTGGGGCTGGCCGCACACGTGCTCCCGGAGCTGCCCGCGATGCAGCTCGAGATCGACGAGCACCACCGCCACAAGGACGTCTACCAGCATTCACTGACCGTGCTGGAGCAGGCGATCGACCTGGAGAGCGCGCCCGGCTCCGGCGAGCCGTGTGAAGGACCCGACCTGATCCTGCGTCTCGCCGCGCTGCTGCACGACATCGGCAAGCCGGACACCCGCCGCTTCGAGAAGGACGGGCAGGTCACCTTCCGCTTCCACGAGGTGGTCGGCGCGAAGATGGCCGCGAAGCGCCTGCGTGCCCTCACCTTCGACAAGGACACCATCAAGAAGGTGGCGCGCCTGGTGGAGCTCCACCTGCGGTTCCACGGCTACGCCGACAGCGCGTGGACGGACTCCGCGGTGCGCCGCTACGTCACCGACGCCGGCAACCTGCTCCAGCGCCTGCACCGCCTCACCCGCGCGGACGTCACCACCCGCAACCGCCGCAAGGCCCGCACCCTCGCCCGCGCCTACGACGAGCTGGAGAGAAGGATCGAGGCGCTCGCCGAGCAGGAGGAGATCGAGAAGATCCGCCCCGACCTCGACGGGAACCGCATCATGGAGCTCCTCGGCATCGGCCCCGGCCGCGAGGTCGGCGAGGCCTACCGCCACCTGTTGGAGCTGCGGATGGAGCACGGTCCACTGGGTGAGGAGAACGCCGAGGAGGCCCTTCGGCGATGGTGGGCGGAACGCGACGGCTGAGGCGCGACGTGACGGGGGCCGCACGGATCGTGCACGTCGTGTGAGAGTCGACGCGCCGCCATACCGCCCCTTCGCCTCGATCCTCATACTGGGAGGGTGGCGAGCTGTGCCCGCGCACCGCCCGACGCCCTCGACCAGATCTCAGGAGCACCCGTGAACGAATCGTCGCGCTCTTCCCGCGGTTCCTCGTCCTCCGGACGGCGATCCGGCGGTCAGGCACGTCGCGCTGCCTCCGTGTGGCAGGGAGGTACGGGGGGGTCGACCGGCCGCTCCACCTCGGGTGCGGGGAGTTCGTCCCGCCTCACGGCGCCCTCGCGGGTGCAGCGCGCCGCCGCCGGCGGTCGCCAGGGCACGAAGCGGTCGGGCGCCGCCGGGACGGCAGGCGCCGGGAAGGCTCGTGCCGGGAAGACCACGCCGCGCAAGAACGCCCTGAACTATCCACGGGCCGGGGTGCGGGGGCCGCTGCGCTGGTTCCCCTCGTTCCGCATGATCCTCGGCGCGCTCGCCCTGTTCGTGCTCGCAGGCCTCGGCGCGGCGGTGTAC
The DNA here is from genome assembly GCA_030538435.1 of Brachybacterium sp. GTDB lineage: Bacteria > Actinomycetota > Actinomycetes > Actinomycetales > Dermabacteraceae > Brachybacterium. Next base: position 1,902 of record JAUNUA010000086.1, on the reverse strand, counting down.
ATCTACAACTCGATCGACGTCCCGGAGCCCAACGAGATCGCCCTCGCCGAGACCAGCACCGTCTACCTTGCCGACGGCGAAACCGAGGTGGGCACGTTCAGCCAGGTCAACCGGACGATCCTGCCCGATGAGGACATCCCCCAGAACGTGAAGGACGCGGTCGTCGCCAGTGAGGACTCGACGTTCTACGAGAACCGCGGGGTGTCCCCGCGCGGCATCCTGCGCGCCTTCATCAACAACATCCAGGGCGGTGCCCGCCAGGGCGGGTCCACCATCACCCAGCAGTACGTCGAGAACTACTACACCGGCACCGACACCTCCTACGTGGGCAAGGTCCGCGAGGTGGTGATGGCGCTGAAGATCGACCAGGAGCAGTCCAAGGACGAGATCCTCGCCAACTACCTGAACACGATCTACTTCGGGCGCGGCGCGTACGGCGTGCAGGCCGCGAGCCAGGCCTACTTCGACAAGGACGCCGCGGACCTGACCGACGAAGAGGCGGCACTGCTGGTCGCCGTGATCCCGGCGCCCTCCACGTACGACCCCGCCAATGACGAGGACCAGGCAATCGCGCACTGGAACCGCGTGCTCGAGCGGGAGGTGAACGCCACCGGCACCCTCACCGCCGAAGAGGCCGACGCCATGCAGTTCCCGGAGACGATCTCCCCGGACGCCACCAACCGGCTCGGCGGCACCAACGGCTACCTGATGCAGTACGCGAAGAACGAGCTGGTCGCCCAGGGCATCTCCGAGGAAGACATCGAGACCAAGGGGTACCGGATCACGCTCACCGTCGACCCGGACATCCAGCAGTACTCGGTCGACGCGATCGAGAACCTGCCGGAGGACCGTCCGGACGGGAACCGGGTCGGCACCATGACCCTCGACCCCTCCACCGGAGCGATCCGCGGCATGTACGGCGGACCCGACTACGTCTCCCAGTCCTACAACGATGCCTCCGACTCACGGATGCAGGCCGGGTCAATATTCAAGACCTTCACCCTGGTGGCAGCGCTGGAGGAGGGCACCTCGCTGTACTCCAGCTGGGACGGCGACTCCCCGAAGTACTTCTCCGGCTGGCGAGTCCAAAACTTCAACCAGACGTCCTATGGGCGGGTCAACCTGGTGCAGGCCACCACCAACTCCATCAACACCGCGTACGCGGAGTTGAACATCGCCATCGGCCCCGAGCGGACCCGTGATGCGGCGATCCAGCTGGGACTGGCCGAGGAGACCCCGGGTCTGGAAGGCTACCCCTCCAACGTGCTGGGCAGCGCTTCTCCCACGGTCCAGGAAATGGCGGAGGCGTACGCGACGATCGCCTCCGGTGGTGTGCACCGCAGCCCGTACATCGTCCAGAGCGTGGAGAACCCCGACGGCAGCACCGAGTACACCCACGAGGAGGACGCCGAGCGCGTGCTCGACGAGGGTGTGGCGATCAACGCGACTGTTGCCCTCCAGGGCCCGCCGTCGAGCGGCTCCGCCCGCTACATCGGCCAGAACATGGGCGGCCGGCCTGTCGCCGGCAAGACCGGCACCTCGGAGGGTTTCCGCTCCGCATGGTTCGTGGGCTTCACCCCGCAGCTGGTGACAGCGGTCGGGATGTTCCAGCCCTCCGAGGACGGCGGAACCGAAGAACCCCTCACTCCCTTCGGAGGCGTCCAGCAGATCACCGGCGGGACCTATCCCACCCAGATCTGGACGGACATCATGCAGCCCGCGCTGGAGGGGGAGGAGTTCATCGACTTCCCACCCGCGGTGACGCTGGACAACCAGCGCTCCCGGGGTGAGGGCACCGCGACGACCACCACCCAGGCTCCCGCGACCCAGGCGCCTGCCACCGAGGAACCGGTGGAGGACCAGACCACCGAAGCCCCTACCACCGAGGAAGCCACCACGGAA
>JAUNUA010000085.1 GCA_030538435.1 Brachybacterium sp. | reverse complement strand
GACGTCCCGGAGTCCCTGCGCGGCAAGCGCCTGATCTCGCTGGACCTGTCCTCGATGGTCGCGGGCAGCAAGTACCGCGGGGAGTTCGAGGAGCGCATGAAGGCGGTTCTCGATGAGATCCGCACCTCGGAGGGGCAGATCATCACCTTCATCGACGAGCTGCACACCGTGGTCGGCGCCGGCGGCACCGGGGACGGTGCCATGGACGCCGGCAACATGCTGAAGCCCATGCTGGCCCGCGGCGAGCTGCGGATGGTCGGTGCGACGACGCTGGATGAGTACCGGCAGAACATCGAGAAGGACCCGGCGCTGGAGCGTCGCTTCCAGCAGGTCTTCGTCGGCGAGCCCAGCGTCGAGGACACGGTGACGATCCTGCGCGGCCTGAAGGAGAAGTACGAGGCCCACCACAAGGTATCGATCACCGATGCGGCGCTGGTCGCCGCCGCGAGCCTGTCGGATAGGTACATCTCCGGTCGACAGCTGCCGGACAAGGCGATCGACCTGGTCGACGAGGCCGCGAGCCGGCAGCGGATGGAGCTGGACTCCTCCCCGATGGAGCTGGACATCCTGCGCCGCCAGGTCGACCGGCTGAAGATGGAGGAGATGGCGCTCGCCGGGAGCGATGACCCCGGTAGCAGGGCGCAGCTGGAGTCCGTGCAGGGACAGCTCGCCGAGCGCACCGAGCGGATGGATGAGCTGTCCGCCCGGTGGGAGCGGGAGAAGGCCGGGCTGAACCGGGTCGGCGACCTCAAGGCGCAGCTGGAGAAACTGCGCATGCAGGCCGACCGCGCCCAACGCGAGGGTGACCTCACCGCCGCCTCGAAGATCCTCTACGGCGACATCCCCGCGCTGAAGCGCGAGCTGGTTGAGGCCGAGGAGGCCGAGGAGAGCGGGATGGGCGCCGAGGAGGACCGTCCGCTGGTGTCCGAGCGGGTCGGCCCGGACGACATCGCCGAGGTGGTGGGCTCCTGGACGGGTATCCCCGCCGGGCGGCTGCTGCAGTCCGAGACGCAGAAGCTGCTGGAGATGGAGGACATCATCGGTGAGCGGTTGATCGGTCAGGAGCGCGCCGTGCAGGAGGTCTCCGACGCGGTGCGCCGAGCCCGCGCGGGGATCGCCGACCCGGACCGGCCCACCGGGTCGTTCCTGTTCCTGGGCCCGACGGGCGTCGGCAAGACAGAGCTGGCCAAGGCCCTCGCGCAGTTCCTCTTCGACGACGAGCGCGCCATGGTCCGCATCGACATGTCCGAGTACGGGGAGAAGCACTCCGTGGCGCGGCTGGTCGGGGCACCCCCCGGGTATGTCGGCTACGAGGAGGGCGGGCAGCTCACCGAGGCGGTGCGCCGACGCCCCTACTCGGTGGTGCTGCTCGATGAGATCGAGAAGGCCCACCCGGACGTCTTCGACATCCTGCTGCAGGTGCTGGACGACGGCCGACTCACCGACGGGCAGGGCCGCACGGTCGACTTCCGCAACACCATCCTGATCCTCACCTCGAACCTCGGGGCGCAGTTCCTCCAGGATCAGGGGTTGGAGCGGAGGGCCCAGCACGAGGCCGTGATGAGCGTGGTGCGCGGCTCCTTCAAGCCGGAGTTCCTGAACCGACTGGACGACGTGGTCATCTTCGACCCGCTGACCGAGTCGCAGCTGGAGCGGATCGTCACCTTGCAGATCGCCTCCGTCGGCGCTCGCCTCGCGGAGCGGCGCATCGAGCTGGTGGTCTCCGAGGGGGCGACCCGCTGGCTGGCGGAGAAGGGCTTCGACCCGCTGTACGGGGCGCGCCCCCTGAAGCGCCTGGTGCAGAAGGAGATCGGCGATGGCCTGGCGCGGTTGATCCTGCGCGGCGAGGTCCGCGACGGGGAGACGGTCGAGGTGGGCGTCGCCGAGAACGGCGAGTCCCTCGCCCTCAGTGTCGTGGCGAGCACCGAGGAGGAGCTGGAGGACCTGCTCGAGTCGTGAGCAGGAGCGGCGAACAGCCGCGCCTTCCCGGCGCGCTCACTCCCGCTCATCCCAGGGCAGGGCGACGGCTGCGCGGCGGCGACCCAGCAGGGTCTCGCCGCTGCGCAGCCCCTCGAAACCATCGATGACCGGGTCGGTGAATCGGGTGACGTGCTCGTCCGCTGCGGTGAACGCGTCCGCGACGGGCTGCGGGGCGTAGGTCTCCGCCACGTGCGCGGCCTCACCCGAGAGGTGGGAGAGGGTGCGCGGGGCGGCGCTCGCCATCGGCAGCACGAGCTCCGGGACGTGCCCCGCCCCGCGGTACAGGTTCTCCTCGACCGAGGCGGGGATCGCCCAGTAATCCTCAGTCTCGAACGCCTCACGGGTGTCCGCTGCGACGTGCATCGGCGCGGCAATGATCCCGTCGAGCGCGTCGAGGGAGGTCCCGAACGCGCTGCGCTCCCCGACCACCATGCCGGAGACAGCGAGCTGTCCGCGGGGGATCTCCAGCGGCGCCGTGAGCCAGGGGTTCTCCTGCTCGCTCGCCCACGCGTAGGCGTGGCCGTGCGCTGCCTCCGCCCCGCGCTGCAGGCTGTCCACGCGCTGGGCGACTGTCAGGAACGGCCCGACGAGGGGGAGGTGGTTCAGGGTCTGCTTCCGCCATTGCTGGGCGTCCCAGCGGATGTCCCTGTCCTCGGTGCCTTCTGCGCCGCCGAGCAGGGAGCGGGACAGGCCCCCTGGACCGGTGGCCAGGAGCGTGCGCAGCAGCTCCCGGGCGCTCGGCAGCGGCGGGCGCCCGCCCGACCCTGCGGCGGGGTCGGCGGCAGGGACGGTGCTCTCGGTCCCGGGTTCGATGGCGCTCGCCCGGTCCTGCTCGTCGGCGTGCTGGCGCAGCTCCCGTGCGAGCTCGCTCAGGCGCTCGGCCGCGCGGGAGAGGTCGCCTGCGGTTAAGGCCCAGTCCTCACTGAAGCGGGCTGCGTCCGCGCCTGCCCACGGCGCCGAGCGGACCCGGATCGTGCACGCCGCGACACGTGCGGTGACGCTCCGGCCGGCGGCCTCCAGGTCGGTGGCGCGTCCGCGCAGCGCCTCGGTGTCAGCTCCCCAGAAGGTGTCCATGCCCTGACGCTACGGAGGGAACACTCCCGAGGCCGCCTCCGATCCCGCGGTTGTGGACGATCGAGACGTGGGGAGGAAGGACCGTTCAGACCACGATGTTCACGAGCTTCGGGGCGCGGACGATGACCTTGCGGATCTCCGCCTCCCCGATCAGGGCCTGCACCGCGTCCTCGGCGAGCACCATCGCCTCCAGCTCCGCCTCGCTGATCTCCGGGTCGACCTCCAGTCGGTGCTTGACCTTCCCCTTGATCTGCACCACGCAGGTGACGGCCTCGGCCTTCACCAGCGCCGGGTCGGCGACCGGGTAGGCGGCGCGCGTGACTGTCTCCTCGTGACCCAGGCGGTGCCACAGCTCCTCGGCGATGTGCGGGGCGAAGGGGGCGAGCATCAGCACCAGGGGTTCGACGGCCTCCCGCGGGGCGCCGCCGCTGCTCGCCGCGGTCTTCGTCAGGTGGTTCACCAGCTCGATCAGCTTGGCGATCGCGGTGTTGAACCCCATCTGGGCCATATCGCGGGTGACGCCGTCGATCGTGCGGTGCACCGCCCGGGCGGTGGCCTCATCAGCGGGCTCGTCCCGCGTGATCACCGCTCCGCTCTCCTCATCGATCACCAGGCGCCACAGGCGCTGCAGGAAACGCTGGGAGCCGACCACGGCGCGGGTCTCCCACGGCCGGGACAGCTCCAGCGGCCCCATCGACATCTCGTAGACGCGCAGGGTGTCCGCCCCGTAGCTCTCGTACATGTCGTCGGGGGCCACCGCGTTCTTCAGCGACTTGCCCATCTTCCCGTACTCCTGCGTGACCGCCTCACCCTGATAGGTGAAGGTGCCGTCGCCCTCGGCGACGACCTCCTCGGCGGGGACGTAGACGCCACGGGAGTCGGTGTACGCGTAGGCCTGGATGTAGCCCTGGTTGAACAGGCGGCGGAAGGGCTCCTGGCTGGAGATGTCCCCCCGGTCGAACAGCACCTTGTGCCAGAACCGGGCGTACAGCAGGTGCAGCACGGCGTGCTCGACGCCGCCGACGTACAGGTCCACGCCGCCGACGTCCCCGGCCTCTCGCGGCCCCATCCAGTAGTTCTCGTTGGCCGGCGCCGCGACCTCGTTGGGGTTCGTGGGGTCGGTGTAGCGGATCTGGTACCAGGAGGACCCGGCCCACTGCGGCATGGTGTTGGTCTCGCGTCGATAGCGGCGCGGACCGTTGCCGAGGTCCAGCTCCACCTCCACCCAGTCCTCGTTGCGGGACAGCGGTGTCTGCGGCTCGGTGTCCGCGTCCATCGGATCGAAGGTGCGGGGGGAGAAGTCGGTGACCTCCGGCAGCTCGACCGGCAGCATCGAGTCGGGCAGCGCGATCGGCGTGTCCGGATCCTCGACGTCGTAGACGATCGGGAACGGCTCTCCCCAGTACCGCTGGCGGGAGAACAGCCAGTCGCGCAACCGGTAGGTGACGCGCGTCCGGCCGAAGCCCTGCTCCTGGCAGTACGCGGTCGCGCGGTCCTTCGCGTCCGCGATGCCCAGGCCGTTAAGGTCCAGTTCCCCGTTCGAGGAGTTGATCTTCTCGCCCTCACCGGTCCACGCGCCCCCCGCGAAATCCTCGGGCGGGCGGACGGTGCGGATCACCGGCAGCTCGTATGCCTCCGCGAAAGCGTAGTCCCGCTCGTCCTCGGCGGGGACGGCCATGATCGCGCCGGTCCCATAGCCGGTCAGCACATAGTCGGCGGTGAAGACGGGCAGCTCACGCCCGTCCATCGGGTTCGTGACCACCAGTCCCGTGAACACTCCCGTCTTCTCGCGGCCCTCGGCGGTGCGCTCGGCCTCGGCGAGGTCCGCCGCGCGCCCCTGGTAGGCCTCGACGGCCTCCCGGGGGGACGACGCGCCACCGGTCCACGCCGGCCGGGTGCCCTCAGGCCAGGTGTCCGGCAGCGCGGAGGGGTCGGCCAGCAGTGCGTGCTCGGGGGCGAGCACGCAGAACGTGGCGCCGAACAGGGTGTCGGCGCGGGTGGTGAACACGTCGAACGAGGCACCCCGGATGCCCCCGGCATCGGCGACCTCGAAGGTGACCTCGGCGCCGGTGGAGCGTCCGATCCAGTGGCGCTGCATGGAGCGCACCGACTCCGGCCAGTCCACGCGGTCCAGATCCTCCAGCAGGCGGTCGGCGTAGGCGGTGATGCGCATGTTCCACTGGCGCAGGCTCCGCCGGAACACGGGGAAGTTGCCGCGTTCGGAACGGCCCTCGGAGGTGACCTCCTCGTTCGCCAGCACCGTCCCGAGGCCCGGGCACCAGTTCACCGGGGTCTCGGAGATGTAGGTCAGGCGGAAGGACTGCGCCAGCTGTGCCAGGTCCGCGTCGTCCGCGGTGCGGATCTCCTCGGCGTCGCGCCCTCGCCACGCCTCCGGCAGGGTGATGCCCTGGCGCTCGGCGAGGGCGAGGGGGTCGACCTCGCCGGAGCGGATCGCGCCCGGAAGCTCGGCGATGGCCCGGGCGCGCCCGGTGATCCCGTCGGCGTTCTCGGCGTTCGGGTCGTACCAGGAGTCGAAGAGCCGCAGGAAGATCCACTGCGTGAAGTGCACGAACTCCGGGTCGGTGGTGGCGAAGGAGCGGCGCGGGTCGTGGGACAGGCCCAGCCGGTGCAGCTGGCGGCGCATGTTCGCAACGTTGTCCTCGGTGGTGGTCCGCGGATGGGTGCCGGTCTGCACGGCGTACTGCTCGGCGGGCAGTCCGAACGCGTCGTACCCCATGGCGTACAGGACGTTGCGTCCCAGCATCCGCTCGTGACGCGCGATCACATCGGTCGCGATGTAGCCCAGCGGGTGGCCCACGTGCAGGCCCTTCCCGGAGGGGTAGGGGAACATGTCCAGGATGTAGCGCTTCTCGGGCAGCTCACGCGCCACGCCGTCGGCGTGCTCCGCGAGGGGGCCGACGGGGTTCTCCGCATGGTAGGTGCCGTCCTCGTCCCAGATCTGCTGCCAGCGGGTCTCGATCTCATCGGCCATCGCGGCGGTGTAGCGGTGGGGGGCCTCGCTCATGATGCTGTTCGTCCTTCGCTGCGGGGGGTGGTCTCGGTCCGACGCCGGGGCTCCGGCATGAGAAAGCCCCCGCACAGGCGAGGGCTGCCGCGTCGTCACCCGGGGTCAGGGCCCGCGGGGTCTCCACGACGCGGCTACGGAAGCAGGAGCTGGTGAGCCACGGGCCGAGTCTACGCCGCCCCCCGATTCCGACCAACCCGGCAGGTGAATCACCGCGCCGCGTCGACGGGGACAGGTGTGATGCACTGGAGAGCATGAGCACCGACGCCCGCTTCCTGGATCTGCAGCAGTTCATCGCGACGACCCGCCACAGCGGGCTCGCCCTCTCGCCGGACGGTGAGCGGCTGATCACGACGATCACCGAACTCGATGAGGACGGCAGCGCCTATATCTCTGCGCTGTGGGAGCTGCCGACGGGCGCCGCGGGATCGGTGGAGCGTCCCCGCCGCCTCACCCGCGGAGCGGAGGGTGAGTCGCTGCTCGGGTTCACCCCGTATGGCGACATCCTGTTCACCGCGAAGCGTCCCGACGTCGAGCACGACACTGCTGTTCGGCTGCTGCCGCGCGCCGGCGGTGAATCGATCGTGGTGCTGCGCCGCCCGGGTGCCATCCGTTCGGTCCAGGCCGCTCGCGACGGGAACGCGCTGGTGTTCGTCGGTGACGTCTACCCCTCCGCGCTCGACGGCTCCTTCACCCCCGAGAAGGACGATGCGGACGCGGACGCGCCCATCCACCCGGACACCGCGATCGCCGCGGCCCGTCGGGAAGCGAAGACCAGCGCGGTCCTCCACGACTCCTTCCCGGTGCGGCACTGGGACAGCGACCTCGGACCGGCTCGGCCGCAGGTCTTCGTCGTGGAGCGTCCCGAGGGTGGCTGGGCCGTCGCCCACGATGAGTACGGCGCCTGGGCGCCGCGGCGCCTCACCTCCCAGCGCTCCACCGAGCAGCTGCGCGATATCTCCCTCACGCCGGACGGCGGCACGGTGTACGCGAGCGTGAATCGCGTGCTCGCCGGCACCACCACCCGCGCGGACCTGATCGCCGTCGACGTGGCGGATGGCGCGATCCGCGAGATCGCCCAGCGGGAGGGCCACTCCCTGTCCGCCCCGGTGATCAGCGCCGACGGTGCGCGTCTGCTGGTCACCTCCGCGACGAACGCCACCGACGAGGTGCCCCTCGCCGTCACCCTCCACCATCTCGATGCGGCGACGGGCGAGCTGACGCCGGCGATCACGGATGAGTCCTGGGCCGGTGACTGGCCAAGCGACCTGGCGCTCACCGCTGACGGCTCCGCGGCGGTGTTCACGACCGCCTGGCAGGGGCACGGCGCGATCCACCGCCTGGACCTCGCCGCGGGCACCGTCCAGCAGCTCACCGACGGCCGTCAGCACTACGCTTCCCTCGCCCTCGACGAACGCAGCGACGACGTGTACGTCCTCGCCGATGCGATCGACGCCCCACCCGCTCCCGCTGTGCTGCGCGCTGCGCTGCCCGGGCCTGTCTCCGCCGTGCCCACCCCGGTGGAGATGATCCAGGTGCCCGGAACCCTGGAGGAGGTCACCACCACCGCGGCGGACGGCACCAGCCTGCGCGCGTGGCTGTGCCTGCCCCACGAGGTGAGCGCTGAGGACCCCGCCCCGTTCCTGCTGTGGATCCACGGCGGCCCGATGGGCTCCTGGAACGCCTGGACCTGGCGGTGGAACCCGTGGACCGCGACCGCGCGCGGCTACGCGGTGCTGCTGCCGGACCCCGCGATCTCCACCGGCTACGGCCAGCACATGATCGACCGCGGCTGGGGACAGCTGGGCGGCACGCCCTTCGACGACCTCATGCGCCTCACGGACTCGGCGCTGGAGCGGTATGACCTGGACGAGGGCCGCACCGCGGCGATGGGCGGCTCCTACGGCGGCTACATGGCCAACTGGGTCGCCGGGCACACCGGGAACCGCTTCGACTGCATCGTCACCCACGCCTCCCTGTACAACCTGGAGCAGTTCCGTGGCACCACGGACACCGCGGAGTACTGGAGCGCGAACCTCACCGACCGGCACAACGCGATCCACTCCCCGGACGCGTTCGTGGACCGGATCGAGGTGCCGATGCTCGTGATCCACGGCGACAAGGACTACCGCGTCCCCATCGGCGAGGGTCTGCGCCTGTGGTACGAGCTGCTGGCCACGCAGAACGCCGAGCGCGGGGAGCATCCGCACCGCTTCCTCTACTACCCGGACGAGGGCCACTGGATCCAACAGCCCGGCAACTCCGCCGTCTGGTACGAGACGGTGTTCGCCTTCCTCGCCGAGCACGTACTGGGGGAGGAGTGGGTGCGTCCGCGGCTGCTGGGCTGATGCGGGGGCCGTAGCCGGCTCGGTGGTGACCCTCCCGTGCGTAGGGCAGGTTTTGTACCAGAAAGTGGAACGAAACCTGCCCCTCGGAGTAGCGGCCAAGCTGGCATATCCCATGGAGCGTGACGACCGTGGGGTGCGCCGCGATCGGTGGGCTCCGCCGGAAGAGGCGTTGTAGAAGTTGCCGCCCAGAATTCACGACCGCCGTCGCGGGGGCGTTTGAACTCGAAGGGTCGTCTGCCTCTTCGGAAAGCTGCGTGACGTTTCGGGACTCAACGAAGTCTGGCTTGCCGTTCGGCGAAGGACGATCCGAGGCTCACTCCGGTCAGTCGCTCTTATCTTGTCGGAGCGGTAGACGGTTCGCGATCTCTTCCATGTCGTCGTCGAACATTGATTCATTGAAGATGAATCCCCGACCCCAGCAGTAGGCGATGGCCTCCTCGGTGAGGGTGGGATCGAGGCGGTCGTAGAAGGCCACCCTGAGAGCCTGCCAGGCGCCCATCTTCGGGCGAATCGGACTATAGGGCAACATCGCCCCGGGCAGTTCAGCATGAAGCAGGGCGCGCCATATCGCGTCGAACGACTCGTACCTCTGCAGCCACGGCAGCGAGTGCTCGAGGAAGTCGTCGAGGAAGTCGGCTCTGTCCGCCTCTGAACCGACCTTATATATTGTCGGCCGGCGCGC
>JAUNUA010000084.1:6553-9124 GCA_030538435.1 Brachybacterium sp. | reverse complement strand
CAGGCCCATCAGCCCCGGGTCCATCGGCCCCGGACGCTGCCTCCGCGCCTGCCCCGGAAGCGGCGCCCCTGCCCACTCTCGAGGACCTGCGCTCCGCGTCGGCCCCCGTGGAGGACGCCCCGGCGACGCGCGGATGGCAGGGGTTCATCACGCGGCTCACCGGGCGGCGGATCGCGCCGCGCCCGCACCCCCGGGAGCTGCAGGAGCGTGAGTTCCAGGCGAGGATCCGCCGGCCCGTCGACACCTCGAAGAACATCGTGGTGGTGAACCTGAAGGGTGGCGCCCACAAGACCACGGCGTCGCTGATGATCGCGGCGACCCTCGGCTTGGTGCGCGGCGGCAGCGTCGTCGCCTGGGACAACAACGAGACCCGCGGGACGCTCGGCTGGCGCGGCCACCAGGCCGATCACCACGCGACCGCCGTCGACCTGCTGCACGACATGGACGAGCTGAACAGCCCCGGTGCGACGGTCGCCCAGCTCGACCGGTACATGCGTCCGCAGACCCAGTCCCAGTTCGACATCCTCGCCTCGGACGACAACCCCGGCTCGGCCGCGTTCGTCGATGCGAGCGCCTTCGACCGGCTGAACGACCTGCTGTCGCGGTTCTACCGCATGAAGGTCATCGACACGGGGAACAACGTGCGCGCATCGAACTGGCTCGCCGCGGTCGAATCCGCTGATCAGCTGGTCATCATCTCCACCATCCGCGAGGACACGTTCAACGCGGCCGCGTGGATGATCGACGAGCTGCGCGCCACCGGGTATGCGGACAAGGTCGACCAGGCGGTGACGGTGCTGTCCCAGTCCTCACCGAAGAAGGTCGACCCGGTGCTGCACAAGCGGCTGCTGCAGCACTTCGGGGCGCATACCCGCGCGGTCCACGAGGTCCCGTTCGAGCGGCAGTTCGTCGACGGCTCCACTCTCGACTGGTCGCGCATCTCCCCGGCGACGAAGAACGCCTGGCTCGCCGCGACGGCCTCCATCGTCGCCGGTCTCTGAGCCACGCCTGATGCCGTCGCGCGCGTCGTTGACGCCGGCGGTCGCCTCGTTCGTCGGACTGACCTCATAGGTTCTGGGTCATGCCTGTTCGTCGTCTGCACCTGGTGGTCGACCGGGAGCTGGGTCCGTGCGTGTGGGCGCGGGAGCAGACCGGTCCGGGTCGCTCCACGCCGATGACCGACCTGGCGCCGCTGGTCGCCGAAGCGCCAGCGGGGCTCGCCGACGTCCTCGCGCCGTTCGCCGGGCAGCTGCGGCAACGGATCCGTCATGCCGTCCCGACGCACCGGGTGCCGACGCGACCGCTCACCGGGGCGGAGCTGATCGCCCTCGTGGAGGCGATGACCGCGCACCTGGACTCGCGGACGGACGACGTCCCGGGAGTGCTGGCGCGGCTGGTCGAGCAGGGCTCTTCCCTGCAGATCAGTCCGGGCCTGATTGCCATGCCGGACCTGCTGGCCGCGGTCCTCGCCGACACCCGGGCTCGGCAGGCCGTCGCGACCCGGCAGATCCGGCCGCGGATCATCGAGCGCTTCGATCAGCGCTGGGTGCGGTGGGACCCGCTCGGTGTCGGCCGCGAGGACCCGCAGCGGCCGATCCTGGAGGCGCTGGTCGATGCGAGGGCCCGCCGCGCCGTCGCCGATCACCTCGCGGCAGCGCCGGCCTCCGGCCCGGACGGGGCACAGCCGGGCGACCCCGCCGTGGAGCACGCCACGGAGCGCGATGCCGAGTCGGGCGATGCCTCCGCTGTCGTCCTCGACGACGCGGCGGCGACAGCCCTGCTGGCAGCCCTCGCCGATGAGGACGTGGCCGTCCCTCTCGACCTGCCGGCGGCCCGCGCTGTCGACGCGGCGGTCGAGGACTACCTGGACTCCGGGCGCCCCCGCGTGCAGCTCGCCTCCACGGACCTCGACCTGGTGGTGCGCCTGCACGAGCCGCCGCTCGGCCAGGGCTGGCCGCTGGAGACCTGCCTGCGGGAGGCCGACGGGACCGTCCACGCGATCGCGGACCTGCGGGCCGTCGGGGACCTCACCCCGGCCGGAGCCGCGGAGGCCACCGCGGAGGTCCTGCGCCTGGCCCCCACCCTCCGCGGCGCCGCCTTCGACGACTCGGGACTCGACTGGATCCTCACCACCACCCAGGCCTCCGCCCTGCTGGCCGAGGACACCGCGCGCCTGGAGGCCGCCGGGGTCACGGTGCTGCTGCCGCGTGAGTGGACCACCCGGCGCACCACCCTTCGCGCCGAGGTCGTCGAGTCGGATGCCGAGGGCAACGAGCAGCGCCGCGCCTCCGTCGGCATGGACGCGATGCTGCGGTTCACCTGGACCGTCGCGGTGGGCGACACCGAGCTCACCGAGGACGAGATCGCCCAGATCCGTGACGCCCAGTCCGAGCTCGTGCAGCTCCGCGGCCAGTGGGTGCGCCTGGATCCTCAGACCCTCCGCGCGGCGGAGAAGTTCCTGGATGCCTTCCGCGACCGCTCCGAGGGGCGGCGCATCCCGCACACCCCGCGCGCGACGGCCGCCCCGGTCGGTGACGTCACCCTGCGGACCTGGTTCGAGCTGCTCACATC
>JAUNUA010000084.1:0-6453 GCA_030538435.1 Brachybacterium sp. | reverse complement strand
GGGCTGCACGGTGACCGGCTCGGCCCCACCTTGCTGATCTGTCCGATGTCCGTGGTGGGGTCCTGGCAGCGGGAGGCGGAGACGTTCGCGCCGCAGCTGGACGTGCACGTCCACCACGGCGGCGACCGGGTCCGCGACGCCTCCTTCCTCGAAGGGGCGCGGGAGGTGGACCTGGTCCTGACCACCTACGCGCTGCTCGCCCGGGACCTCCCGCTGCTCCGCGCGGTGCCGTGGCGTCGGATCGTGTTCGACGAGGCCCAGCACCTGAAGAACCCCGGCACGCAGGTCACGCGGGCTGCCCGCTCCCTGCCGCCGGGTCGGAGGATCGCGCTGACGGGCACCCCGGTGGAGAACAAGCTCCAGGACCTGCACGCCCTGATGGAGATCGTGAACCCCGGGCTGCTGGGCCCCCGTGCCCGCTTCCAGGAGACGATCGCCCGGCCGATCGAGGAGCCGGGCGAGGACGGCGCCGACGCGGCGATCGCGCGGCTGCAGCAGCTCACCGGCCCGTTCGTGCTGCGCCGCACCAAGACCGACCGGTCGATCATCAGTGACCTGCCGGAGAAGACGGAACTGACGTCCCGGGTGAACCTCACGCCCGAGCAGGCGGGACTGTACGAGGCGCTGGTCGCGGAGATGCTGACCGAGATCGACGGGGCGAACGACCTCCAACGCCGCGCCGTGGTGGGGGCGACGCTGACGCGGCTGAAGCAGGTCTGCAACCATCCCGCGCACTACCTCGGCGACGGTTCGGGGCTGCTGCGCGACGGGGAGCACCGCTCCGGGAAGCTGGAGCTGATCGACGACCTGCTGGAGAAGGCCTTCGCCGATGGCGAGAAGGTGCTGCTGTTCACGCAGTTCACGACCTTCGGGCACATGGTGCTGCCCCACTGGCGCGAGAGGTTCGGCCTCGAGATCCCCTTCCTTCACGGGGGCGTCGCCAAACGCGACCGCGATGCGATGGTCGCGCAGTTCCAGACCACTCGGGACGAGCCCGGGGCGATGCTGCTGTCGCTGCGCGCCGGCGGGACGGGGTTGACGCTGACCGCCGCGAACCACGTGGTTCACATCGACCGCTGGTGGAACCCGGCGGTGGAGAACCAGGCCACCGACCGGGCGTTCCGCATCGGCCAGCGGAAGGATGTGCAGGTCAGGAAGCTGGTGTGCGCGGGCACGATCGAAGAGCGCATCGACCAGGTGCTCGCCGACAAGCAGGAGCTCGCGAACCTCGCCGTGACCGCCGGGGAGGGGTGGATCGCTGATCTCGGTGACGCGGCGCTCGCCTCGCTGTTCGCGCTGGACGCGGATGCCGCCCCCGAGCGCAGCCGCCCCCCGCAGCCCCCGGTCGCGGGCCGAGGGGAGGGGTCCCGATGAGCATCCGTCTGCGGTCCCGGCGCGGCGCGATCGGCGCCACCTGGCAGGGGCGGGCCTTGCGGGGTGCTGCCGAGGCGATCCTCGGGGTGAACCGTCAGAGCGCCGGCCGACGGATCGCCCGCGCCGACCGTGTGCAGTGGCTGGATGTCGCACCGGGGGTGGCGCGCGGCGATGTGCTGGACGACGACGGCTCGATCTACTCCCCGCGCCTGGAGATCCCCGTCCTCGCCAGCGGCGACCGGAGCGTGTTCCTGCAGGTCGCGCGCGCCCACCCGGAACTGCCCGCCCGCCTTGCCGCCGGAGACTACCCCGAGGAGATCGAGAAGGAACTGGGCGACCGCGAAATGTCGCTGCTGCCGCGGGACGCCGCGGAGATGAGCCACGACTGCTCGTGCCTGGACTGGCCGGGACCCTGCCTGCACGTCGCGGCGCTGGTGTACGTACTGGTGGAGGCCGTGGACGAGACCCCCGCGCATCTGCTGACGCTGCGCGGGCTCGAGATGGGGGACCTGGCACCGGACGCCGCGCGGGGCAGGGGCGCTGGAGGGGTCGCGCCCGATGCGGAGAACGGGACCGCTGACGACGCGGGGCCCGCAGACACCGGTGACGCGGCCGAGGGCGACGGCGATGCTCACCGTTTCGATCCACGCCTCGCGGATCCTGCGATCCTCGCCCGGGTGCTCGGGCCGCGGGTCACCGGGGTGCTCGAGGCGTTCTACCGCGCCGGGTCCTAGGGTGGACGCCATGCCTGCACCCCACACGTCCGCCCCTGCACCCCACACCTCCACCTCTGCCCGCCTCACGGATTCAACGCGCGACGCCGTGCGTGACCTCTTCGCGCAGGCCGTCGAGGAGAACCGGACCCCCGGGGTGACCTGGGCGATCATCGGTGGCCACGACGACGCGGACGCGGTGCTGGCCTCGGGCGCCGCCGGGGACCGTGAGCTCAGGAACGGGGTCCCCGCTGCGGACTCCACCCCGATGGCGCCCGGCACGATCTCCCGCATCGCCTCGATGACGAAGTCCTTCACCGCCGCGAGCATCCTGAAGCTCCGCGACGAGGGTCGGCTCCGCCTGGACGACGAGGTCGCCGCGCATCTCCCGGAGGCCGCGGGCATTGCCCCCGTCACGGCGGACACCCGGCCGCTGACGGTGCGGGACCTGCTCACGATGAGCGCCGGGCTCGTGACCGACAACCCGTGGGGCGACCGCCAGGAAGCCATGACCCGTGAGGCCTTCAGCGCCATGCTGCGTGCGGGCCTTGGCCACGTGCACCGGCCCGGTACCGGCTTCGAGTACTCCAACACCGGGTACGTGATGCTGGGTCGGGTGATCGACGAGGTCAGCGGGGTCGGCTACGACCAGTACATCCGCGAGTCCTTCCTCGAGCCGCTCGGCATGACGGACACGGCGTTCTCCCGCGAGGGCCTGGACCCGGCGCGCATCGCGGTCGGGCACCGGCTCGGGGACCGCGAGGACCGCACCCGCTTCGAGGCCGAGCCCTTCGACTCCCCCGGCACCTACGGCGCGATGGCGGGGCTGTACTCGACGACCGCGGACGTCGCCCGATGGGTGCGCTTCCTCGCCGAGGCCGATGCGCTCGATGCCGCGGATCGCGACCAGACGCTCCTGGCGACTGCCTCGCGCCGGGAGATGCAGCAGCTCCACCGCCTGCAGCTCTCCCCGGCGCTCCCTGTCGGCGAGGACGGCACATCCCCCGGGTTCGACCGGCAGCGCGGTTACGGGTACGGCCTGGTCGTGGAGCGTTTCCCGGACCTCGACGAGGTCATCTCCCACTCCGGTGGCTACCCCGGATACGGGTCGTTCATGATCTGGCACCGCGCGAGCGGCATCGGCATCACGGCGCTCGCGAACTCCAAGTACGCACCGACGGTGAAACTGTCCATGGCGGCGCTCCGCCTGATGCTGGAGCAGCAGCCGGAGCTGTTCGCGGCGCCCCTCCCCCAGCTCGCACCGCGCACCCGGGAGGCTGCGGACGCGGCGCTGGCCTGGCTGCGCGGAACCGACGAGGCGGCAGCGGACGCGTGGTTCGCCGACAACATGGACCTGGACACCTCCCGGGAAGAGCGGCGGCGGCGCCTCGCGGCGGCGCTGGCCGCGGCCGGCCGGGACGCCTCGGTGCTCGAGGACCTGAGCACGCAGAACGCGACCGTGATGACCCCGGCGGAACTGCGCTGGGACATCGACGCCGTCGACGATGATCACCAGGCGGCGCGCATCCACCTGCTGATGGACCCCCGCGCGGAGTCCCGCATCCAAGGCCTCGATACCTTCACGCGCGAAACGTCCCCGCGCTGACCCTCCGGCGGGTGGTGGGGGCACCACCGTCCGCCACTTGCCCCCAGCATTGGCCAATCGCGGCTCCATCGGACGTTTCGAGACTCCCACTCACCGCCTTCCACTCCGCACGAGGCTCCCACTCGCCTTCCCCTCAGCATTGGCCAATCGCGGTTCCAAGAAGCGCCGCATCGAACCGGGATTGGTCAATCCCGGGCGAGCTGGGCGTCCTCAGCCCAGCAAGGTGAGCAGCCCGGCCGACGAACCCGCCCCGACCGCGACCGCGGCGATCCCGCCAACCCCCAGCAGCGCCATCCCGGCAGGGCTCAGCCGCTGCTCGGCGTCCGTCTCCGAGTGCTCTCCACTGTCCTCGATCCCTTCCCTCGCGATTCCGGTACGCCCCCGCAGGGCACCGACTCCCCCATCGTCACTTGCGAAGCCACCGAGCAGGTCCGGGATCGTCACCTCGGACCCGTCGGCCGCAACCAGGCGGGCCCTCCGACGGGGTCGCGGCAGCGCGGCCCGGGCCTCAGTCGCGTCGGCGAAGCGTCCGTCCGGGTTCTCTGCGAGCAGGCGCCGCACCACCACTGCGACCTGGTCATCAACCCCGTCGAGCATCGCGTCCAGGCGCGGCGCTGGGATCGCCCCGTCCTGCGGCACATGATCGGGCCGCAAAGCGAGCAGCGCACACATCCCCGCGGCGTACAGATCCTGGACGGGTGCGGGTTCGGCGCCGGTGAACACCTCCGGCGCAACATATCCCGGGGTGCCGTTCACCATTCCCGCGTGGGTGAAGCGCACATCCTCCGCCCGCACCGCAATCCCGAAATCGGCGAGTCGCAGCCGCGGCCGCCCGGCCCCGCTCGCCTCCCACAGAAGGTTCGACGGTTTCACATCCCGGTGCACCCAGCCGTGCGCATGGACGTGGCCGAGGGCCTGGAGCAGCTGATCGAGCATGAGCGCGACGCTCGGCGTACTGAGCGGTCCCACCCGGGACAGCAGCGCCTCGAGCGTCGGCCCAGCAACGAGCGGCATGGCGATCACGACGTGGCGGTCCTCCGCCGCCCAGCCGGTCGGGGTGAGCACATGCGGGTGCGCAAGCGTCACGTCCTTCTCGCGGACGAACCGCAGCAGGTCCACCGAGTCACGCTGACGTAGCACCTTCGCCGCGCACACCGCACCCGTCCTGAGGTCACGGGCGCGCCACACCGACCCGGTGCCGCCGCGGGCCAGCACATCGAGCAGCTCGAAGCGCCCCGCGATCACATCGGCCATTGCTCGAGGGTAGGGGCGCTGGTCTGACCCTGCAGGCGTCATCCACAACGTCCTCCTCTGCGACGCCGGGTCGGAGGGACGCGGCCGCGGCTACACTCGCGGTGACAGTCGGATCGGCTCCGTGTGCACCGGAGCTGACGGATCGGGAGGGGGCCGGGATGCCGCTCGCGGAGGACGGCACCTTCTCGTGGGTGATCGCCGGGATCTTCGCCCTCATCATGCTGGTCGCGGCTGTGGGCCTGCTGGTCTACGCCCTCACCACTTCCGACGAGGTGGAGAGCGATGTCGGGGACCCGCTGCGGGATCTCACCGAGCGCGACCTCGAGCAGGCCCGCACGGTCGATGCCCAGCGGGAACGCGACGCGGGCCGCGCCTAGCCGCGCGCGGGCAGAGCGGCGCGGAGGCGATCCCACCAGCGCAGCATCATCGGCCGAGATGCCTCGTGCAGACGGTCCCGCAGATCTTCGAGGTCCGGGGCGCGGTGTGTCGCGTGGTAGTCGCCGTCGTGCACGGCCGGGTGCTGCGGCTCCTGATCGACCTCCGAGGGCGCGACCTCCACACCGAAACCGATCCGTACCTCCTCGGCGCCGTCGGCGTCCATCACCACCTCGGTGGTATCGCGTCCGAGCGCTCCGTCGCCGTCCAGCGCCGCCTCGATGTGGGCGAACGCAGCCTCCACCGCGGCGGCCTCCTCGGGCTTGCGAGCCAAGGTGGATGTGAGGGACATCGGCACCAGGTTCCCCCCGGCGTTCAACACCGCGCAGACCACGAGATGCGATCCGACGTCCGCGCCGCGCTCCATCAGTCGGAGCCTCTGGACCACGAGACGGACGGTGTGGGAGGGGGCCACGCTCTCCAGCGCATCACGAAGTGACGGAACACCCTCGACCGGCCGCTGCCACAGCACATCGGTATGGTCCGATTGTCCGTTCCCCGCACTGCTGTCCGTCACGGGCACAGCGTAACCGCGTCCGTACCGCCTGGACGTATCCTGCCGTTCATGTCCCGTTTCCCGGACGGTCACCGAGATGCGGTGCACATTCGTCCCGCCACTGCCGCCGACCGCGACGCAGTCCTCGCGATCCGCACCGCGGCGATCCGCACCTCCACCTCTCTGTGGATCGACACCGTCCCCGCGCCCGAGGAGCACGCCGCCTGGTTCGACGGGCGGGTGGCCAGTGGCGCCCTGATCGTCGCCGCAGTCACCGCGCCGGACAGACCCGCTCCGTCGGCCGACGGGGCAGGTGAGGACGTACTAGGGTTCGCCAGCTTCGGGCCGCTGCGCCCCTACGACGGCTACCGGTACACGGCCGAGGACACCGTGCATCTGCGGCACGACGCACTCGGTCGCGGCATCGGCCGCGCGCTGCTCGAAGCGCTGATAGTGCGAGCTCGGGACGCGGGAATGCACTCCATGATCGGCATGATCGAGGCGTCCAACGCCGCGTCCATCGGGCTGCACGAACGGGTCGGCTTCCAGCAGGTGGGGAGGATTCCGCAGGCGGG
>JAUNUA010000083.1 GCA_030538435.1 Brachybacterium sp. | reverse complement strand
CGCCGAGTACACGGTCGCGGAGTACCCCAGCATGTCCTGGACGACGAAGGAGGACGCGGAGACGTAGGCCATCAGCGCGAACGCGGAGAACATGTTGACCAGCAGGTAGGACACGAACACCGGTCGGCCCAACAGGATGCGGACGTTCCGCAGGAAAGTCCGGAACCCGCCGGAGTGTCGCCGGGACATCGGCAGCGACTCCGGGATCAAGAAGATCGTGCCGATCAGGGAGATGAAGGAGATCGCGGCGATCACGCCGAACACGTCGCGCCACTCCCCCACCAGCAGCACCAGACCGCCGAACAGGGGCGCGACGATCGGGGCGATCCCGGCGATGCCCTGCATCAGGTTCATCGTCTTGAACAGTTCCGGGCCGCTGGTCAGATCGATCAGCACGGCGCGGCCAAGCACCATGCCGAAGCCGCCGCCGACGCCTTGCAGCACCCGGAAGATCAGCAGCCAGGTCACGTCGGGCGCGAACATGCAGCCGAGTGATGCGGCCAGGCACAGCGAGATGCCTGCCATCAGCGGGAGCCGTCGCCCGAACCGGTCCGAGAGGGGACCCGCGACGATCTGCCCGGCGGCGACCCCCAGGAAGAACGCGGTCAGGGTGAGCTGCAAACGAGCCGGGCTGGTTGCCAGGTCCTGCGTGACCTGCGGGAACGCCGGGATGTACATGTCGGTCGCGAGCGGCCCGATGGCGCTCAGCGACGTCAGCACCGCGATCACCACACCGGTCACCCGCGTCCGGGACGCACGGATCTCCTCCGCGGAGGGCAGGTGCGCGTGCTCGCGGTTACCCTCGTCCTCCATCACCGGGATGGAGCCGGTCATGGTGGAGACCGCACCGCCGATGGTGGAGACGTTGCCGGTGGTGTTCCAGTACTCCTCGTCCGCCTCCGTGTCGCCGGCCTCCACAGTCCCGAATCCTTCCGGCGTGGATTCCGCCGTCACCTCGGGCGACGGGGAGGTGTCGCCGGTGGTCGCGGGAGGGGCTGTGTCGTCGTGGTCTGCGGTGTGGGACGTGTCTGCGTCGGAGCGGCACTCCGGGTCGACGTGCGGGGACAAGGGGGACCTTCCAAGAGGGCCGACCCCACCGGAGCCGGCGACGGTGCGGAGCTATCCAGTCTGTCACTGTGTGCTGCTGACCTGGGTGGGCCTGCCGGGTGACGTCGGACTCGGTCCCCTGTCACCGCCCACGGGACCCCCTCACCCCCGCGCCCGGGAGTGCACGGCGTCACATCCGACCAGCGGCTGCGGTAATGTCCGGTGAACTGTCGGTGAATCGGACACGGGGCGAGCGCGAGGATGCGTGACGTCCATGTTTGACTCCGGAACGAAGGCGCCGCAGCCGGACCCGATCCTTCCCTCTGAACGACTGGACGCCATGGCCATCTCCACGCAGCCGCCCCGCGCCGGGGTGAGCCCCTCCCCCGACGAGCCGGCGAGCCGACCCGTCACGCCGAAGCGTCGACGCTTCACCGCCCGCGACCGACGCGACGCTCTCTGGTTCTTGATTCTCGCGTTGCCGAACATCGTGCTGATCGTGCTGTTCACCTATCGCCCGCTGATCGCCAACATCCAGTACTCGATGCTGAACTGGACCCTCGGGTCGAGGAGCGCCACGTTCATCGGGCTGGGCAACTACATCGAGTTCTTCACCAGCCCCAGCGGTCTGAACGTCATCCGCATCACCGTCATCTTCATGGTGGCCACCGTGGGCGGCTCGATGATCCTGGGTCTGCTGGCGGCGCTCGCGATGAATCAGAAACTGCCCGGCACGACGCTCGCCCGCACCACCGTCTTCGCGCCCTACGTGCTTTCCGGCGTCGGCGTCGGCCTGGTGTGGCTGTTCATCTTCGACCCCAACTTCGGCGTCCTGGCCTGGATTCTCCGCCAGCTCGCCATCGCATCCCCCCAGTGGGTGCTGGACCCCAACTGGGCGCTGGTGATGGTGATCATCGTCTTCGTGTGGAAGAACCTCGGGTACTGCGCGATCGTCTACCTCGCGGGACTGCAGTCCCTCCCCCGCGACGTGCTGCAGGCCGCGGAGATGGATGGGGCCGGCGCGTTCCGGCGCTTCTGGAGCATCTCGCTGCCGCTGCTGTCCCCCACCACGTTCTTCATCGTCATCACCAGCATCCTCTCCAGCTTCCAGGCGTTCGACATCCTGCGCGTGATGACCCCGACGGGACGCGGCACCAACACCATGATCTTCGAGGCCTACCTGCAGGCCTTCGGCGGCTACTCCCGCGCCGGGTACTCCGCGGCGATCTCCGTGCTGCTGTTCCTGATGCTGATCATCATCACGGTCGTCCAGATCCAGTACGTGGAGAAGAAGGTGCACTATTCATGACGACCACCGACTCGAACACCTTCACCTCCAGCACCGGGGAGACCATCCAACGCCGCCGCACCGGCCCCTTCACCCGCGAGAACCTCGTGGGCACCATCGCGACCGGCTACGTCCCCCTGCTCCTGGCAGCGCTGATCGTGGTGCTGCCACTGCTGTGGATGATCATCAGCTCCTTCAAAGCCCCCACCGAACTCGTCACCCGCGACCTCGTGTTCCTGCCAGAGAGCCCGACGCTGGGGAACTACGAGACCGCCTGGAACACCGTGCCGATCCCCCGGTTCTTCCTGAACTCCGTGATCGTCACCGCCATCGGCTCCGCCCTGAAGGTCGTCCTCGCGGTGATGACCGCGTACGCGCTGGTGTTCGTCCGCTTCCCCTTCAAGAACATCATCTTCATCGGCATCCTGGTGGCGCTGATGGTGCCGCCGCAGGTGTCGATCCTGCCCAACTACGTCCTGATCGCCGGATGGGGCGGAGTCAACACCTACTGGGGGATCATCCTGCCGGGCCTGGGCACCGCGTTCGGCACCTTCCTGCTGCGGCAGTACTTCATGACGATCCCCGAGACGATCCTGGAGGCCGCAACCCTCGACGGGGCGGGGCACTTCACGACCCTGTGGCGGATCATCGTCCCGATCTCGGTGCCCTCCATCGCGACCGTCGCGCTGGTGACGATCGTCGGCGAATGGAACGAGTACATCTGGCCGCTGATCATCGTCAACAGCACCGAGATGATGACCCTGCCCGTCGGCCTCACCGCCCTGCAGAACACAGAGGGCAACACCGGTGCCGGCTGGGGAATCCTCATGGCCGGCGCGGTGCTGGTGATCATGCCCGTTCTGTTGATCTTCGCGATGCTGCAGCGCTACATCGTCTCCGGCCTCACCCAGGGGAGCGTCACCGGCTGATCCCCCGAGCACCTGTCCGCCCGTCCCTGCGACCCCGCAAAGCCCGCACCACGAGTCACCGATGAAGGAGCACCCATGACCCGCCGCAGCATCCGCCGCCCCCTCCCCCTCGCCCGCAGCCCGCGCCTCGCCCGGCGCGGCATGTTCGGCCTCGCCGGCGCCGGCATGGGCGCGTTCGCCCTCAGCGCCTGCGGGGGCGGCCCCACCGTCGGCGGCGGCGGTGACGGTGAGGACGCCGCGGAGGAGTTCGACCTGGACTTCGACGGGGTGGAGCCCGCAGACTCCATCGACTTCTGGACCAACCACCCCGGTGGCTCCAGCGAGGTCGAGCAGGAGATCATCTCCGCCTTCACCGAGGACACCGGTATCGACGTCAACATCGTCACCGCGGGAAGCAACTACGAGGAGATCGCGCAGCGCTTCCAGACCGCCCAGCAGGGCTCCTCGGGCCTGCCCGCCGTGGTGGTGCTCTCGGACGTGTGGTGGTTCCGCTACTACATGAACCGCAACATCATCCCGCTGGACGAGCTGATCTCGAAGCTCGATGTCGACATCGACGACTACCGCCAGACGCTGGTCGAGGACTACCAGTACGAAGACCGCCAGTGGGCGATGCCCTACGGTCGCTCGACGCCGCTGTTCTACTACAACCGCGATCACTTCGAGGAGGCCGGCCTGCCCGACCGCGCCCCGGAGACCTGGTCGGAGTTCGCTGAGTGGGCCCCGGAGCTCACCCAGGGCGACACCGCCTACATGTACCCGGACCTGGACGGCTACGCCGGCTGGATCCTGCAGAACGTGCTGTGGGGCAATGGCGGATCCTGGTCCAACGAATGGGACCTGAACATCACCTCGAGCGAGTCCCTCGAGGCGATGCAGTGGGTCCAGGACAGCGTGTACTCCGACGGATGGGCGCAGCTGTCCTCCGCGGACTCCGCCGACAGCTTCGCCGCACAGGCGTGCTCAGCGACGATCAACTCCACCGGCTCCCTGATCGGTGTGCTGGAGGCTGCGAGCTTCGATGTCGGCGTGGGCTTCCTGCCGGCCGGTGACGTCGACGGGCCGGTCTGCCCCACCGGTGGCGCGGGGCTCGGCATCCCCGCGGAGATCGACAAGGAACAGCAGGTCGCCGGCGCCATGCTCATCAAGTGGTTCGGCGAACCGGAGAACACCGCGAAGTTCTCCGCCGCCACCGGCTACATGCCCAACCGTGAGTCCTCCGACATGAGCGCCATCATCGAGGAGACCCCGCAGATCCAGACCGCCATCGACCAGCTCGAGCACACCCGCACCCAGGACTACGCGCGCGTGTTCTTCCCGGGTGCGGACCAGGAGATGGCCCAGTCCGTCGCCTCGCTGCTCAGCGAGGAGGCCGACGTCGAGCAGACCATGGAGAGCCTGCAGGAGACTCTCCAGGGGATCTACGACAACGAGGTCGAGCCGAACCTCTGACCTGTACTCGTGGAGTAATGCAGCAGCGGGCTGCCCCCATCTTAGGCGCAGCCCCCGGCTGCATCCCCCGCGCGTCCCTTGGGCCCCCCGGCCAAGTGCGGCCTGAGGGATCCGCGGGCTCCACGAAGGCGCGCAGGGTCCGCAGGATCGCCGGGCCCGCGATGTGGTTCGCATCGATCCCGTCCATCTGCTCCTGAACCATCAGATCCACGTACACCGCGACCAGGATCTGGGCGACCTGCTCGACAGGGATGATGCTCCGCTCCCCCTTGGCCTCCATGCCGATGAGCAGCGCCGCGGCGATCTCGTCGCGCAGGCGGTGACGCTGCCGGTTCAGCTTCTCCCGCGCCTCCTCCGAGCGCAGGGCATGGGCCACGGCCTCGGAGTACAGCAAGTACCACTGCCGGCCGTGGGGCCTGATCGCCTCGAAGATCGCGACCATCCCCGTCGACTCATCGATCTCCTCCGCGCTCCCCTCGGTGACCACGGCGCTGACCTGGGCACGCACCTGAGCCGTGACCTGCTCGGTCACCGATTCGAACAGTTCGTAGAAGACCTCCTCCTTCTTGGAGAAGCTGGAGTAGAACGCGCCGCGGGTGAACCCGGCGGCCCGCACCAGGTCATCGATCGTGGCGCCGTCGATCCCCTTGTCGACAAACACCTCCAGTGAGGCGTGGACCAACCGTGAGCGGGTGTTCTGCCGACGCCGCGTCGCCGGCTCATCGGGGACCGGCTCGAACAGATCAGTCATACAGGTACCTCTCAGCGCTGGCATGGTCTCGGACACACTCCCCTGATCTGGGGTCACGCGCATTGTCGCGCTCAGTGCCATCCCGATACTATCGCGACCGATACATGTGTGTATCGAGTGCGTCGACGTCTTGGGAGCTGCCGCTGTGTCCTCCAGCCTCTACCGCCTGGGCCGCGCGATGGCCCGCGCCCGCTGGAAAGCGGTCGGCGCCTGGCTCCTGATCATCCTGGTCGCCGGGGCACTCGCCATCGGCCTCGGCGGGCGCCTCACCGAGCAGTTCGACATTCCCGGCACCGAGGCGCAGGAAGGGCTGGACCAGCTGGACGTGCGCTTCCCCGAGATGAGCGGGGCCAGCGGCGAAATGGTCTTCGTGACCAGCGACGGAACCCCCATCGAGGACCATGCCGAGCGCATCGGCGAGATCATGGACGAGGCCGACGCCATCGACGGCGTGGCCGCCGCGCCCGACCCCTTCGACGAGCAATCCCAGGGCACGGTGTCGGAGGACGGCGACGCCATCATCGGCAGCATCCAGATGGACGGTGAGCTGGGCTCCTTCCCCGAGAGCGCGACCGATGAGCTGACCGATCTCGCCCAGACCGCCGACGGCGACGGGCTCGAGGTGCACCTCGGCGGCCAGATCCTCCAGCCCGTGGACCTCCCCTTCGGCATCTCCGAGGTGGTCGGCGTGATCGCGGCGCTGATCATCATGGCGGTCACCTTCCGCGCGATCCTGCCCGCGGTCATCCCCGTCACCACCGCGCTCGTCGGCGTCGGGGTCGCCATGACGGTGCTGCTCATCATCGCCTCCGAGGTCAACGTTCCCTCGGTGACCCCCACCCTCGCGGTCATGCTGGGACTCGCCGTCGGCATCGACTACGCGCTGTTCATCGTGGCGCGCCACCGCGACCAGCTCCGCGAGGGCGAGGACGTCGTCGAATCGATCGCCCGCGCCATCGCCACCTCCGGCAGCGCCGTCATCTTCGCGGGCGTCACCTCCACCGTCGCGCTCGTCGGCCTCTTCGTCACCGGCATCCCCTTCCTCACCCTGATGGGCTTCGCCTCCGCCGGGACCATGCTGATGGCGGTCGTCATCGCCCTCACCCTCCTGCCCGCGATGCTCGGCATCTTCGGGGAACGCATGCGCCCAAAGAAGATCCGGCGTCTGATGGAGGAGAACGGCGGGGTGCTGCCCCCGGCCGAGGAGGACGAGAAGCCCCGCACGACGCCGTGGGTCACGCGCTGGGTGCGCCTGGTCACCAGGGTGCCGGCCCTCACGGTGATCCTCGTGGTCGTCGGGATCGGCGCGCTCGCCATCCCCGCGCTCGACATGCGGCTCGCCCTCCCGGACCTCGGCACCGAGGACCCCGACTCCCAAGCGCGGCAGACCTATGACGTCATCACCGAGGAGTTCGGTCCCGGGTACAACGGCCCGCTGCTGGTCACCGCGGACATCATCAATACCGAGGACCCCCTCGGTGTGGTTGAGGACCTCGCCGATGACATCGAGGGCCTGGGCAACGTCGAGGAGATCCAGCTGGCGGTCCCCAATCGCACCGCGGATCTCGGCGTGGTGGTCGTGATCCCCACCGGCGGGCAGACCGACCAGAGCACCGAGGACCTGGTGCGGGCGATCCGCGAGAACGCCGCCGACTGGGAGGGCGAGCTGGGGGTCAGCGAGATCCGGGTGACCGGGCAGACAGCCGTCGGCATCGACATCTCCCAGCGCCTCTCGGACGCCCTGCTGCCCTTCGCCGTGTTCGTCGTCGGGCTCTCCTTGATCCTGCTCGCCCTGGTGTTCCGCTCCATCTGGGTGCCGGTGAAGGCGGCCGTGTGCTACCTGCTGTCCATCGGGGCGGCCTTCGGTGCGGTCGCCATGGTGTTCGAGTACGGGTGGTTCAACGAGGCGTTGAACATCGGGATCGTCGGCCCCGTCATCTCCTTCATGCCGATCATGGTCATGGGTGTGCTGTTCGGCCTCGCCATGGACTACGAGGTGTTCCTCGTTTCCCGGATGCGGGAGGAGTACGTGAAGACCGGCGACGCGAAGCTCGCCATTGAGCGCGGGTTCACCAGCAGCGCCCCCGTGGTCATTGCCGCGGCGCTCATCATGGTCGCCGTGTTCGCGTCCTTCATCCCCGAGGGCACCTTCATGATCCAGCCGATCGCGGTGGCCCTTGCGGTCGGCGTCATCGTGGACGCGTTCGTGGTGCGCATGACGCTGGTGCCTGCGGTGCTCGCGATGCTCGGGCACCATGCCTGGTGGCTGCCGCGCTGGCTGGATCGGATGATGCCCCGCATGGACGTCGAGGGCGAGGGCCTGACCCACGTGCTCGAACACCGCCGCTGGACCGAGGAGAACGGCCAGTCCTCGCTGCGCTTCGAGGACGTCACCGCGCAGGTGCTCGGCGCTCCTCAGGGCACCGAGATCGGTCCCCTCAGCGGGGCCGTCGGGCCGGGCGGGATGCTGATGATCCGCAGTCGCGACCGCCGGATCCGCGCCACGTTCCTCGCTCTCGTCTCCGGCCGCACCCGACCGCTCCAGGGCACTATCGCGGTGCACGACCGTCTGATCCCCGAGGACATCGGGGCGGTCCAGGGCCGCACCCACGTCATCGCCGCCGGGGAGGACATCGGCGCTCGGCTGCGGGGGATCAGCGACCGCTCGGTCCCCGACCGCACCGTCCTCATCGAATCCGTCACCGACCTCGCCGACGCCGGGGAGGACGCCCTGCGCCTGCTGGAGTCGATGCTGCGGCGCGGCGCAACTGCGGTGATCGGCTGCGCGGAGGGCCGCGAGGCCGACGCCGAATCCGAGATCATCGACGCCCTCGAAGACCCCGAGATCCTGACCGTGCTCACGGTCGACCGCCTCCGGGAAGGAGCGCACGCATGAACATCCTCCGCTACCCCCGCATCATCGTGGTGATCCTGCTGATGCCGCTGGTCGCCACCATGATCGGCATGTGGGCCCTGCAGGACCGCGCCGAGGCGCTCGACGAGGTGCCCGCGGCGCTGGTGAACCTCGATGAGGGCGCGACCATCGAGGTCGACGGTGAGGAGCAGACTGTGCCCTTCGGCCGTCTGCTCGCCGGCGCCCTCACCCAGCCCGGCACGGCGGATGACTCCGAGGACCTGGAGACCACCGGCTTCGACTGGCAGCTGACCGACGAGGAGTCCGCCGCGGAGGGGCTGCGCGACGGGAGCTATGCCGCGGTGATCGTGATTCCCGAGGACTTCAGCGAGAAGCTCACCACCATCGGCACCCCGGAGGCGGAGCAGGCCCGCATCGAGGTCACCACCAACGATGCCTCCGGCATCATCAACGCCCTGGTCGGCGAGGCCGTGGCACAGGCTGCGAGCGCCAACATCGGTGACGAAATGGCCCAGCAGTACCTCTCAGAGCTGTACCTGGGCTTCAACGACATCTCCGACAGCTTCGCGGAGGCCGCCGACGGGGCAGGCGAGCTCGCCGGAGGCCAGCGAGAGCTGACCGACGGGATCGGCAGCACAGCCCGGGGCGCCGAGGACCTCGCCGACGGGGCCGATGAGCTCGCCGGGGGTCAGCGGCAGCTCGCCGGCGGGAGCAGCGACACCGCCGATGGTGCTGATCAGCTCGCCGGCGGCGCCTCCCAGCTGGCGGTGGGCACGCGCGGGTTGGAGACGGGAGCTGATGAGCTCGGCGGAGGTCTCGAGCAGTCCGCCGCGGGTCAGCGTGAGCTCGCCGCGGGCCTGGGGCCGCTGGCCGACGGGGCCGATGAGCTCGCTCAGGGGAACCGGGATCTTGCCGACGGGCTCGACCAGCTCGCCGACGGGGCC
>JAUNUA010000082.1 GCA_030538435.1 Brachybacterium sp. | reverse complement strand
CTGACGGCACGCTGCCGCTGACGGTCTCCGAGATCCTGCCGCTCGCGGACGTCGCCCGTGGTCACGAACAGCTGGAGACCGGTCACACCCGCGGCAAGATCGTCCTGGACCTGCGCTGATGGGGCCCGCGCCCGCCGGTGGCCCCGCTCCCGCCGGCGACGCCGCGCCTGCCGCCGGCCCTGCAGCCGCCGACCCCGCGGCCGATGCGTTCGAGAGCTCGCTCGCGCTGGTGCTCGATCCGGCCGGGTGGGAGCTGCTGGACTCCCTCCCGCCGTACGTCGAGGCCGACGCGCTGCGGCTCGGGGAGCGGCTGCGCGCCGAGGGCCATGACCCGGCGCTCGTCGCAGCGGCCCTCACCCAGTCCCGGCTGCGGGCGAAGGCCACCGAGAAGTTCGGGGATTTCGCCGCGCGGATGCTGTTCACCCCCGACGGTCTTGAACAGGCCACCCGCCTGCCGGTCGCCGCCCTGCACGCCCGGCGCTTCCGTGACGCCGGCGTCACCTCTGTCGCGGACCTCGGCTGCGGCATCGGCGGGGACGCGATGGCCGCCGCGGCTCTCGGGCTGGACGTGCTCGCCGTGGACCGCGACCCCGTCACCGCGGCCGTCGCCACCGTGAACCTGCAGCCTTTCGACAACGCCCGCGTCGACCTCGGCGCCGCCGAGGACCACGACCCGGGTGCGACGGACGGCATCTGGCTGGACCCCGCGCGACGCACCGCCCGCACCGGCGGACGCTCCCGCCGCCTGCACCACGTGCGCGACTACCAGCCGCCCCTGCCCGTCGTCCGCGACCTCGCGGCGCGGATCGGCGCCGCCCACGGCCCAGGTGCCGCCGGCCCCAGCGGCGATGGCCCGCTCGGGGTGAAGCTCGGCCCCGCCATCGCCCACGAAGACCTCCCGCCCGGCACCGAGACCCAGTGGCTGTCCTGGCACGGCCAAGTGCTGGAGGCCGCCTGCTGGTTCGGGCCGCTCGCCGCCGACGGCGTCGCCCGCAGCGCCCTCGTCGTCGACCGCGACGGCGCCCACCGGCTCGCCGCTGATCCGACCACCACGGACCCCACACCGGGCCCCCTCGGGCAGCACCTGTACGAGCCCGACGGTGCCGTCATCCGCGCCGGCACCATCGCGACCCTCGCCGAGCACCTGGGCCTGACAACGATCGACGCGCAGATCGCCTACCTCACCGGTGAGACGCACCTGACCTCCCCGTTCCTCACCGGCTACACCGTCCGCGACGTCCTCCCCTACCGGATGAAGACCCTGAGTGCGTACCTGCGTGAGCGCCGCATCGGGATCCTGGAGATCAAGAAGCGCGGCGGCGCCATCGAACCGGAGGACCTGCGTCGACGGCTGCGACCGCGCCGCTTCGGCGAGGAGTCCGCGACCCTGGTGTTGACGCGCATTGCCGACGAGCACGTCATCATCGTCGCCACCCCCCACGCGGCGGCGGCATGAGGCGCGGGGGCCGGGGCCAGCTCGCCGCGATCACCCTACTGCTGGTGACCGCGGCAACCGTCGGCGCGGTCACGCTGGGCGCCGCGTCCTCCCGGGACGCCGAGATCGGGCAGGTCCGCATCGACGGAACGTTCACCCCCCTCGCCCGGATCCTCGGCATGGACTCCCTCGAGCTGACCACCCCGGACTTCGGCTCCCCCGCTCCCGTCGAGCAGACCCCCGCCGTCACCACTGCGTTCCCCCTGGTCACCACAGGGATGGTGCTCGCTCTGCTGTTCGCGGCCCTGCTGATCCTGGGGCTGATCCTGCGCCGGCGCGCACGGCGCGAGGAGCAGCGTTCCGAGGCCGAGGCCGACGCTGCCCGCGGCGAGCTCACCACCATCGAGGAGGCCGAGGACGCGCTGCGCGCCGCGCACGCCCGTCTGCGCGCCCCCGGCGGGGAGGGCACCGACGCGATCATCCAGGCCTGGCTGGCGCTCGAAGCGTCCCTGCAGGCCGCCGGGGTGGAGCGCCCCGCCACCCTCACCACCGAGGAGTACGTGCGCCGGACCCTCACCCGCATCGACCTGGACGAGGACGCGATCGACGACCTCGCGGGCCTGTACCGTCGGGCCCTGTTCGACGCCAACCCTCCCGGAGTCGCCGAACAGGGCCAGGCCGAGGCCCTCGTCGGGCGCCTCCACGCCCAGGTCACCGACCGCCGTCGCCACACCGCCACCGACAACGACACGGACCTGCACGACACCGACACTGCCCCCTCCGTCAGGGGCCCGGGCCGATGACCTCGTTCCTGGCGAACCAGAGCAGCCGGCGCATCGCCGAATCCCGCGCGCGGGTCCGCCCCGGCAGCGGCACCCCCGGGGATCACCCCGTCGTCGGTGAGCGCCGGAACCCCTTCTGGTCCACGCTGCTGGGCCTCGTCGTCCACCTGCTGCTGGGCGCGATCGCTGCCACCGTGCTGCTGCTCGCCCTGCGGTTCGTCAACGTCTACCTCACCCCGGTCCTGCTGACCAGCACTGCACTCATCGTCTCCGCCCTGGTCTGGCTGCTGCGCTCGGGGCTGGAGCGGGACACCCCGATGGACCGCGCCGAGTACACCCCCGCGCCCGCCTACCGGTCCCCCGACGCCTCCGACTGGCAGACGACGCCTGGAGAGGCTCTGCGAGGGCGCATCCCAGGGCCGACGCACCGACGTGCAGGACCTCGCTGCGCAGCTGCGCACGATCCTCGAGGCGCTCCCACCGGGCGCCCCACCCGCGAGCGAGGACCTGCGCGCCTTCCTCGCGTCCGCCGAAAGCGCGCCGACCACGCCGCCCCGCCTGCCCCGTCAGACGCTCCGCACCTTCCTCATCGAGCTCGAGCACGCCCACCACGGCGCCCACCGCGGCGACGACGTGCCGCGATGAGCACCGCAACCCCCACCCCGGATGCTGCACGGACCGCGCTGCGCATCACCGCTGCCGGGGTCCGCGGCCTCGTCGTCGCCCTCACGGGGATCCTGTTGGCGGTCGCGTTCGGCCGCGTCGAGGCGCTGCTGCTGGTGCTGCCGCTGCTGGTCTGGTCGGTCGCCGCGCAGGCCCGTCGGCTGCTGCGCGGCGAACAGGTCCGCGGGACGCCCCGGCCCCGCATGAGCGGCACCCGACGGGACATCCGCGAGGGCGACGCGGTGCGTCTGCGCATCAGCGCCGCCGAGGACCTCGTGCAGACCGCCGTGTGGTCCCCTCTGGAAGGGGCGGACCTGCACCCCGCGCGCGCCGCGATCACCGGCGCCGGCAGCACCGACCTGGTGGTGCGGGCGAACCGCTGGGGTCGCTATCGCCTGGACGCGCCCCTGGTGGTCCTCACCGATCCCTTCGGTGCGTACCGGGGACGCCAGCATCTCCACGGGGTCGAGCTGCGCGCCACACCCCAGGCGACGCCACTCGGGGCGAGCCCGGACGTGCCCAGCACCCTCGGACTCAGCGGCGCCCACCTCTCCCGGACCCGCGGGCAGGGGACAGCGCTCGCAGATGTGCGCGCCTTCCGGCCCGGGGACCGGCTCGCGCGCATCAACTGGCGCGTCAGCTCCCGCACCAGGGAGCTGCACATCAACGAGACGTTCACCGAGCACGACACCGATGTGCTGGTCATCGTCGACACCCTGCTGGACATCACCCCGCCACCAGGCGCGCAGGACAGCGCCACCAGCCTCGACGCCACGGTGCGCGCCATGACCGCCATCACCCACCACTACCTCGGGGTCGGCGACCGGGTCGGCGTCCACGACCTGACAGGCCTCATCGGCAACCTGCCGATGGGCGCCGGCCCCGGGCAGCTACGCCGCCTGACCACCGTCCTCGGCTCCGCCGGACGCACCGGGAACCCCGCCCCCACCATCACCCTGCTGCGCCGCACCCGCCCCGGCACCCTGGTGGTGGTCTGCTCCCCGCTGCTGCACGAGAAGGTGATCGAGCAGATCGGTGTGCTCACCGCGGCGGGCGCGGACCTACTGGTCGTGGACACCCTGCCTCCCACCATCGGCCGCACCGCGGCGTTCGACGAACCCGTCCCCGCCGGGCAGCGCGGCAGCGCCGCGGAGGACTGGTCCAGCCGCGCTTGGCATGAGGCGTGGGTGCTGCGGCGCCTGGCCCGTGCCCCGATGCTCGCCCGCCTTGCCGCCCTCGGCATCCCCGTCACCGCATGGGAGGGCCCGGCATCCCTCGCCCCGGTCCTGACCTCCCTGTCCCGCGCGCGCTCCGCGCCACGGATGAGGCGGTCCTGATGGCACGCCCGCGGATCCTGTCGGCCCTCGCGGCCGTGTGGCGAGAACGCCTCACCCCCGCTCAGCGGTTGCTGCGGCTGGGGGGTCTCGCCGCGACCCTCGGCGCCGCGCTGATGGTGGTCGCCTCCGGCGTCGGCTTCGGACCCGGCGCTGCTGTCGTGCTGGCAGGCATCGGGCTGTGCGCAGCGATGGAGGGACTGCTGCCCGGTCACGCCTTCGGGATGTGGGCACTCATCGGTGTGCTCCTGCTGGTCGTCTACAGCCCGCCGGGTCTCGCAGTCACTGCCACCAGCGCGGTCCTGCTGCTGCTCGCCCACCAGTGCTGGGCGATGATCGGCGCCACCGTCCCCCACTCCCGAATCGGCGCGGACACCTGGATACTCATCGCCCGATATCTCGGCGCGGTGCTGCTCACCTCCGTGGTGCTCGGCGGGCTGCTCGTGCTGCCGCTCGGGGCGACCTCCCCGCCCACCTGGGTGATCGTCCTCGCGGGGCCGCTGGTCGCGGTGCTGATCGCCCTGCTCATCCCGCCCCGGCCCGACGTCTCCCGATGACCCCGCTCCACCCCGGGACGTGACACCGATCTCACCTATACTCGCCGATATGCCTTCGACGACCTCCGCGCGCGACACCGCCGCGGAGGCCACGGCCACCCGGCGGCGCCGTCTCGCGGCCGCTGTCGCCGCCTTCGCCACCGTGGTGATCGCCCTCGCGGCACTCGGCGCCGGCTCCAGCACCGGCGATGTCGGCGTGTTCGACATCAGCGGTGCCGATTTCCAGATCGAGAACGACGACGAGCCTGTCCAGGGGCCCGCCGACGAGCCTGACTGGTCCCGCGGGGAGACCCCGCCCGCCCGGGACGACGCACCACGCGGGGCCACCGACCTGACCGGCACCATCATGATGATCCTCGCCGCGGCCGGCTCCCTGATCCTCCTGGTCCTCGTCGTCCTGGTCGTCCGGCGACTGCTGGAGATGCGCCGCCCCCGCGAGGCGCCCGAACCTCCCGTCGAGGAGTCCGAGGCGATGCGCGTGCAGGACGTGCAGATCGCCCTCGAGGAGGCGCGCGGCACCCTGCGGACGGAGCAGCTCCCGGCCGACGCGATCGTGCGTGCGTGGCTCACCCTCGAGGACGCGGTGCGCAGCGCCGGGGTGGCGAGGCGCCCGAACCAGACCACCAGCGAGTACGTGGTGCGGGTCCTCGCCGACGTCGACCTCGATGAGCGGGACCTGGCGGACTTCGCGGACCTGTACCGGCGATCCCTGTTCGACGCGGAGCCCGTCGGCGAAACTGACCGCGAGCGCGCCGGACAGCTGCTGGACCGTCTGGCCGCGCAGCTCGGCGGTGGTGCCCGGTGAACGACCTGCTGCCGCTGGCCTGGCGCTGGGTGCTCGGCCTGCTGATCGCCGGCGGGCTGATCCTGCTGGGCGATGCCCTCGGGATCCGCCTGAACCCCGTCTACCCGATCGTCCTGGCGCTCGCCGGGGCGACCCTCCTGTGGCTGCTGCGCTCCGGGGTGGAGCGCGCCCACAGCGCGGACGTCCCCCGCCGCAACGACGACCCCGAATACGCCTCCCCCGACGCATCCGATGTGCGCGTGCGGCGCTTGGAGGACATGGTGTTCTCCGCCCAGCCCTCCCGTCGGATCTCCCAGCGGGCGCTCGGACAGCTGCTCGGCCACCTCGCCGACGAGGCCCTCGCCCGTCGGGACCGCGCCGCCGGACGCACCGCAGACCGCAGCGCCGAGGACAGAACAGAGCTGCCGGAGGAGCTGCGCACCCTGATCCGTCTCTCCCGCACCCCCGATTCCACCGTCTCGCCCATCACCCGGCGCGAGCTGCACGCGCATCTGCGTCTGATCGACGCGATCGACACCGCCTCCCCGACCCGCAAGGAGACCGCATCGTGACGCACCACCCCACCCCGTCGACCACCGACGCCCCGCACTCGGGGTGCTGGACGCCGTGGAGCAGGCCGTCGTCGGCAAGCGGGACGCCCTGGAACTGGTCCTCGCCGGCATCCTCGCCGGGGGCCACGTCCTGCTGGAGGACCTGCCGGGCCTCGGGAAGACCCTCGCCGCGCGCTCCTTCGCCCAGGCCCTCGGGCTGCCGTTCACCCGCGCCCAGTTCACCCCCGACCTGCTGCCCGCGGACCTCACCGGCGCCGAGGTCTACGACCAGAAGAACGGCGAGTTCGTGTTCCGGCCCGGGCCCGTCTTCACCGGACTGCTGCTGGCCGACGAGATCAACCGCACGCCCCCGAAGACCCAGTCGGCGCTGCTGGAGGCGATGCAGGAGCGTCAGGTCACGGTCGAGGGCACCACCCGGCCCCTGCCCCGCCCCTTCCACGTCCTCGCGACCGCCAACCCCGTCGAGCACGAGGGCACCTACCCGCTGCCGGAGGCGCAGCTGGACCGCTTCCTGCTGCGCCTGGCCTTCGGCTACCCGAGCCTGGAGGAGGAATGGGACGTGATGGCACGGCGCATCGATCGCCGCACCGAGGAGCAGGCCGTCCCACAGGTCACCGACTCCGATGGGTTGCTCGCGGTGCAGGCCGCCGTGGAGCGCGTGCACATCGCCGATGCGGTCGGGAAGTACGCGGTGGCGCTCACCGCGGCGACCCGCCAGCACCAGCACGCCCTGGTCGGCTCCTCCCCCCGCGGCACGCTCGCGCTGATCACCTGCGCGCGGGCGATCGCCGTGATCCGGGGTCGGTCCTACGTCATCCCCGAGGACGTGAAGGCCCTCGCCCACGCGGCGTTGGACCACCGGGTGACGATCAAGCCGGAGCTGTGGCTGCAGAACGTGACCTCCCGCGACATCGTGGTCAGCGTGCTCGACGAGGTGCCGGTGCCCTCCGCCCATGAGGAGGATCTGCGGCGCCCGGCCCCCGCGGCGTGAGCACCCCGGGCTCCAGCGACCGCTCCCGGACCGGCCGCACCATCGGCGGTCAGGCGAACGGCACCGAGCGCTCCGGCGCGCCGCTGCGCACCCGGCCCACCCCGGCGATGACCCGCGCCGCGTTCTCCGCCGTCATCCTCATGCTCGCCGCGCTGCTCGCCAGCCGGGTCGAGCTGCTGCTGATCGCGCTGCCGCTGATGGCATGGACCGTGGTGGCGCTCGTGCGACGGCTGCTGCACGGCCAGACCGACGACGCGAAGATTCCCGGTCCCCGCACCGCTGCGAGCGACCGGCAGATCGCCGAGGGCAGCCGCGCGGTGTTCGAGGTGCGCGGGGAGCCGGGCATGCTGGTCGCTGCGACCTGGCCGCGGCTTCCGCACACGACGATGGTGCCGCGGGACGGCGGCAGCGTCGGCGCCGGCCGGGCACGCCTGGTGGCCCGGCCGCGTCGCTGGGGCCGCTACCAGGTGGGGCCGGCGCATGTCCTGGTCGCCGACGCGATGGGCGCCTACCGCGAGCAGCGGACCCTGCCCGCGGTGCCCCTCGAGGTCACCCCGGATGCGCCGGTGCTGGACGCCCCACTGGACCTGCCGAACCCACTGGGCATGAGCGGACCCCACCTGTCCCGCCGCCGCGGCGACGGCACCGCCCTCGCGGACGTGCGCGAGTTCCGGCCCGGGGACCGCTTGACCCGCATCAACTGGCGGGTCACCTCGCGCACCGGAACCATGCACACCAACGCCACCTTCACCGAACAGGACACCGACGTCCTCATCGTCACCGACAGCCTCTTCGACGTCGAGCCGCCGCCGCATGCACCGGTGGACTCCCCGACGTCGCTGGACGTGACGATCCGGGCGGCGACCGCCATCGCCCGGCACTACCTGGGCATCGGCGACCGGGTCGGCATCCACGACCTCGGGCCGATGATTCAGCCGCTGCGGGCCGGCGCCGGTCCGCGGCAGCTGCGCATGGTGTCGATGACGATGGCACGGGCCGAGCGCGGCAGTGTCGGCGGGTCCCGTCCGGTGCGGCGCCTGCGCAGCGTCCGCGCCGGGACCCTGGTGGTGATGTGCACGCCGCTGCTGTCGCCGCACGCCTTGGAGCAGATTGGTGACCTGCTCGCCTCCGGCGCGGAGCTGATCGTCGTGGACACGCTGCCGGGGACCGTCGGCCGCGTGGAGGACCTGCACGGCAGGCCGACCCGTGCCCGCGGTACGAGCAGCGCGGTGGACCGGTGCTGGGATGAGGCGTGGACCCTGCGGCGCCTGCAGCGCCGCGAGACCGTCGACGAGCTGCGACGGCGCGGCGTGCCGGTCACCACGTGGGAGGGACCGGCGTCCCTCACCCCGGTGCTGATGTCGCTGGCGGTGCTCAGCCGCGCCCCGAAGATGAGGAGGTCCTGATGATCGGGCGACTCGTCGAGATGATCGCGCTGACCATCGCGGAGCTGCGCGTGGTCACCGCCGGGCAGTGGCTGCTGCGGCTCGCGGCGGCGCTCGCCGCAGGCGGTGCAACGTGGATGGTGATGCTGCAGGGCGTCGTCGGCGGGGCTGGGACCTCCGTCGGGACCGTCGCCGTGATCATCGGGGCGTCCAGCATCATCT
This sequence comes from Brachybacterium sp., assembly GCA_030538435.1. Classification (GTDB taxonomy): domain Bacteria; phylum Actinomycetota; class Actinomycetes; order Actinomycetales; family Dermabacteraceae; genus Brachybacterium. The sequence goes on along the minus strand of JAUNUA010000082.1, from coordinate 597 downwards.
GGCAGACCTTGCGGCCGGACGCGGAGGCCGGGACGGTCCTGTTCGTCACGCTGGCGGTGTTGCTGTTCCTGCTGCCGGAGACGGCACTGGTCACGGCCCTGGTGGTGGGGTCGCTGCTGTATGCGGCGCACGTGTGCTGGGCGCTCGCGGCAGTGACCCCCGCCTACGGGCAGCTGGATCGGACGGCGTGGAGGGCGGCAGCGCTGCCCGCCGCCGTGGCGCTGGGAGCCGCCGTGCTGGCGGGCGCGGTGATCGTGATGCCGCTGTCCCTGGTCAGCATTGGTGGCTGGGTGACGATCGTCGCCGCCGTCGCGGTGCTGGTGCTGCTGCTGATCCTCATCCCCCGCAGCGGAGACGAGAAGAAGACCACGCGGACGTGAGCTCCGCGCCTCGCCCCTCCTCGCAGCCCCTCCCCGCCCCTTCTCGCCGCGCCTCCGCGTATTGGCCAATCGCGGTTCCATCGGCCGCCATATGGAACCGGAATTGGCCACAGCCGCCGGTTCTCCGCGCTCCACGACACGCGCCCCTCGCCACGTTCCCCATGGAGCCATCGCGCCCCACACCCCTCCCGCTCATCGGGGTCCACCTCCCCCACAC
>JAUNUA010000081.1 GCA_030538435.1 Brachybacterium sp. | reverse complement strand
AGGGCGGGATCTCCGGGTCGCTCGCGCGCCAGCGGCGTCCGTCGACGACGATGTACCGGCCATCTTCAGTGCGCTCCGGCTCTTCAGACATCGGACCGAGCTCCGGCTCCGGGTGGGTGCGGTGTCATGGCCTGACGCTACCTTCCCCGTGCGGGGCGCGGGTGGTCGTGGAGGAGTTGTCCGCCGAGGACCTGCGCGCGCTCGCTGAGCGGGTCAGCTCGGGGCCGCGCTGAGGTCGACGCCGTCGGTGAGGTCGCGCAGGGCCTTCACATGACCGGTGTAGGCGATGCGACCCTGGATGGTCAGCTCCAACCAGGTGCGGGGGCGCCCCACGAGCTGCTTGCGCTTATGGATCAGCAGATAGCCCGCATCGGAGAGCGCCTTGGCATGCTTGCTCAAGGTCGACTCGGAGATCTCGAGGCCCTCGGTGAGGGCGGAGAACTCAAGCTCCTCGACGTGGTACAGGGTCGCGCAGAGCGTGAGGCGCAGGGGCGCGTGGATCAGGTCGTCGAAGCCGTCGGGAGTCACTGCTCCTGAAGGTACCGGACCGTTCGTCTCTCCAGCCAGCGGGTGACGGCGTAGCTGATGGCGGCGATGAGGACGGCGACGGTGATCGCCCACCACGGCTGGTAGTCATCGAACCACCGGATCTGCATGATGACGAACACGAGGGCGTAGGCGCCGCCGTACAGCAGCATGCTGCGCCCGTTCAGGCGGGTCGCAGCCTTCGGGTCGCGGCGGCGGGAGAACTGTCGCTCGAGGAGGATGATCGCGAGCAGGGTGAGGATGCCGAGGCTGACGCCGATCACGGTGGTCGGCGTGGTGCGGAAGGTAGTGAGGCCGATGCTCGTCCCCAGGAGGATCCCGGAGACGGCGTCGATCCACCGCGGCCGCATGGTCGCGGCGAGCACGCGGTTGCGGGCGGTGGTGTCGGTGCTACGCGCGTCCTGCGTCATGACCCCACCGTAGTTACTTTCCGTATCGGAATGCAACTTTGCGGGGTGACCCCTCGGGTCGATCCGTCGGGTGGGTCGCCCGGCTCCTCCGGGACGGTGGATGACGGGGCATGACGGAGCGATTCCGTCTGTCAGCCGAGGCGCGTAACCTGCCCGTGAGGCGGGTCGAGACCTGCCGGGATCCGCGGCTCCGCTCGGAGCCCGGGTCCTGCTGGACCAGACGACAGATGGAGGATGTGCTATGACCGACACCACGCGTGATCCCCAAGAGAACGAGGGCCCGGCCGACGGTGGCGCCGCGGGCGTCCCCGGTGTGCACGACGGCGGCGCCGATGGTGGAGCCGAGGGCCCCGCTGATGGCGGCGCTTCCGGCACCCCCGGCGTCCAGGACGGCGGCGCGGACGGTGGAGCCGATCGCCCGTGACCTTGCCTGACACCGACCTTCAGCACCCCGGTTCGCGTGAGGGGGCCGGGGTGCTGGAGTCCCGTCTCATCGACATTTCCCGGGACGTGTTCGCCGAGGATGTCTGGGGGCAGCGGGCGTTGCTGACCCGCGGGGCGAGCGACTTCTCCGACGTGTTCTCCGCCGACGCTGTCGACGAGCTGATCTCCCGGCGCGGTCTTCGCTCGCCGTTCCTGCGGGTCGCGAAAGACGGCGCCACCCTTCCCACCTCGTCCTTCACGTCCGGCGCCGGGGTCGGCGCCACCATCACGGACCAGCTGGACGACACCGCTCTGTGGCGCCACTTCCGCGACGGCGCGACCCTGGTGCTGCAGGCACTGCAGCGCACATGGGAGCCGCTCGCGCAGTTTTCCGCGCAGCTTGCCACCGAACTCGGCACCCCGGTGCAGGCGAACGCCTACATCACGCCCCCGCAGAACCAGGGATTCGACGATCATTACGACGTGCACGACGTGTTCGTGCTGCAGATCGAGGGCACCAAGCGGTGGGTGCTGCACCCGCCGGTCCTGGAGTCACCCCTGCGTGACCAGCCGTGGACCGACCGCCGCGAGCACGTCGCCGCCGCTGCCGCGGAGGAGCCGTACATCGACGCGGTTCTCGAACCCGGAGACGCGCTGTACCTGCCCCGCGGCTGGCTGCACGCCGCGACCGCGCAGGGCGAGGTGTCGATCCACGTGACCCTGGGACTGCACAACCGCACCCGCTACGCCGTTGCGGAGCAGCTCACGCAGTCCGTGCTCGCGCTTTTGCGGGAGAATCCTGACCTGCGGCGCAGCGTGCCGCTCGGCCAGGACGAGGTCGACGAGACGGTGCTGCGGGATGTGCGTGAAGCGATCACCGAGGTGCTCGGGAATGCAGACCCCTCGGCCGCGTGGGACCGGGGTCGGCGCGCCGAGATGCGTCCGGCGCCGCTCGGCCCTCTCGCCCAGCTGCGCGCCCTCGGTGCGAACGACGATCCTCCGCTGGTCCTGCGTGAACACCTGGATGCTCGCCTGCAGGGTGAGCGACTGTGGACCCGGGTCGGTTGGCTGGACTTCTCCGACGCGGAGCTGGAGCAGGTGCGGGTACTGCTGGAGGGACGAACCGTGACTGCAGCCCAGATCGGGAAGGACCTCGCCGAGCGGCTGCTCCGCGTCGGCGTGCTGGTCCCCGTCGCTTCGTGACGGCCCCGCGGACCGCACCGACCGGCAGGTTCCTCTGCGCGCAGGCTGCCCGGAGCCGCGGTGACGCCCTCGGTGGCACCGCCCCCCGCGGAACGTTCTGGGTGCTCATCGAGCATCGCGGCGCCTGGCCGATCAACGGTTTCGATGGCCTGGATCTTGATCCCGAGGTGTACGCCGCGGTGTTCTCGGCAGCGCAGGCCCGTCGGGCACGCATCCTGCTCGTGCGCCGACACGGCGCGCGCGGCACCTCCCCGTCTGCTCGCTGGGGCGTGATGCACCTCGCTGGGCCCGGTGACCTGCGACAGGAGTGGGGATCGTGGCGCGAGGATGAGGATCTGGGACGCATTCCGGGGGCTCTGAGCCGGGTCCAGATCGGGGAGGGCTCGCCGCGTGAGGGGTCCTCGCCGCCGGTGATCCTGGTGTGCGCCCACGCCCAGCACGACGTGTGCTGCGCGATCGAGGGTCGTCCGGTTGCGCGGGAGCTGGCCCGTCGCTGGCCTGAGCAGGTGTGGGAGTGTTCCCATGTTGGCGGGGACCGGTTCGCCGCGAACGTCCTGGTGGTTCCCGACGGCGTCTACTACGGAAACCTCGCTGCGGACTCCGCTGTCCCGGTGCTCGAGGGGCACCTCGCAGACCGCATCGATGCCGCCCACCTGCGCGGTTACACCGATCTGGCACCGGTGGAGCAAGTGGCGGTCGGTGCCGCTCTCCATCACGACGGGCCGGCCGGCCGCTTCGCGCACGGCATCGAGTCCGCCGTGTTCGAGGACGGCCATTGGCGGGTGCTCGTGCACCGGACGTCGCCGCACCGGGGTCTGCTCGAGGTGGCGCTGAGCGCGACTCGCAGCGCCCCCCAGCAGCTCACCTGCCGGGGGTTGCAGAAGGCGTCGGCTGTCCAGTTCGCCGTGGAGGCGGTACGGGAAGTCGACCTGCCCTGAATCGAGCGGTCCTGCGTCGATCGCCTATGCCGGCGATGCGCTCGTGGCGTCGTCTGCCCGTCCGATCCTGCGGGTGATCAGGCGGCGCGCCGCAGCCTGTGACCTGCCATCCCCCTCGACGCCGCGATGCGCGATCCCACCCTCCAGCAGCAGGAAGATCTCCTCGGCGAGGTCCTCCGGGGCGGCGGTGACTGCAGGCTCGCTCCGGACCAGCTCCACGAGGCGCTCGCGTATCAGGCGCTTGTGGGTGCGCAGGATCGCGACACCGGGGTGGTCGGCGGGCAGTTCGGCCGCGGCGTTCAGGAACGGGCAGCCCCGCTGCGGGCTCGCCCCACCCACCTCGTAGGCCTCGACGAGGGCGAGGACGGGTGCATCGGGACGCTCCGCCAGACGCCGCTCAAGTCCATCCCACCACGCGTCGTGCCGCGCTTGCAGGTACGTCGCGACCAGGGCGTCCTTGGAGCCGAACCGGTCATAGAGGGTGCGTTTGGTGATGCCGGACGCCGCCGCGATCGCGTCCACGCCGACCCCGTGAATGCCCTGGCGGTAGAACAACTCGGATGCCACCTCGAGGATCCTCCGCGCTCCAGGAGTCAGGTCTTCCACGCGCACGGCGCCCGCCGTCCGATTCTGTTCCATGCCGCCCCTCCTCGACTGCTTCACTGATCAGTGTAGTGTGACCACCCGAATGGTTCACCGATCTGTGAGGTGTGGGGATGAGTGTGACGGGGACCCGCTACGGGGCGGGCTCAGCGTTGGATCGTCGGCGCACGCTGGTCCTCGCAGGCGCCGGAGCATCCCTCATCGCCTGCTGCTACGGGCTCGCACGCTTCGCCTATGGGCTGTTCCTCCCGTCCTTCCGCAGCGAATTCATGCTGGATGCGGCGACGGCGGGGGTCATCGCAGCGGGTTCCTACGTCGCCTACTGCGTCGGGATCGCGCTGGCCTCGCTGCTCACGGATCGCGTGGGGGCCCGGCGTGTCGCGGTAGCAGCAGGTCTGCTGGCTGCGGGTGGCACCGCGATGATCGCCGCGGCGCCGACCACGGCGTTTCTCGCTGCCGGTGTGCTGCTCGCGGGCACGAGCACGGGGGTCGCCTCTCCCCCGCTGGCGCATGCTGTCGCGCTCTCGGTGTCGCCTGCGATCCGCGATCGCACCCAGACCGTCATCAACGCGGGCACCGGTGTGGGGGTTGCGCTGGCCGGGCCGATCGCCCTAGTGGCCGGTCACCAGTGGCGATGGGCGTGGGCGGCCTTCGCCCTCACGTCCGCGCTGGTCACCGTATGGGTGGCCAGGAGCGTACCGCCTGCACACGACGGCCACCGCAGCCCGAAGCTGAACCGCACGGCTGCTCGTGCCCATCCGCTGCAGGTCCCGCCGGGGGCATGGCGACTGGTGACGGCCTCGGCCGTGCTGGGTGTCGCCAGCTCTGCGGTCTGGACGTTCGGACGTGATGTGCTGGTGAGCGAGGGAGGCATGGGGCACGTTGCCTCGACGACCTCGTGGATTGTCCTCGGTGGCTTCGGCGTGTTCGGCGCCCTCGCTGGGGATGCTCCCCGGCGGATCGGCGAGCGGCCGTTCTGGGCGACCACGATCGCCTTGCTGGCCGCGGCCACGGCACTGGTCGGCACGCTCCCCAGCATGATCGGCATCATGTGGGGAGCCGCCGCGGTCTTCGGCGCCGCTTACATCGCTCTGACCGGGGTGCTGCTGATCTGGGGCGCCGAGGTGTTCGCGCAGCGCCCGGCGACCGGCGTAGGCCTGGCGTTCCTCACCATCGCACTCGGCCAGGCCGCTGGGTCGATCGGGGTGGGGACGCTCCTCGAACTCGCCGGCGCCCACACGGCATTCCTCGCGGCGGCCGCAGTCGGCGTGTCAGGGGCGCTGATCGGACCGCGGGAACGATGAGCAGCGCTCCGGTGAATGACACGACCGGAGCTGAGCATCTCTCACCGCAGCGCCGCGGTGATCGCCTCCACGTAGAGCTCCTGAGCCTGGGTGGTCGCGGGGTGGACATGGTCTCCGGCGAGCAGGTCCGCGTGGTCCCGGATCGCGGCATCCCAGTCCGCCACGCGGACCTGGGAGTGCGCCGTCGCAGCATCACGTATCGCGTCGTTCGACGGCGGGATCCAGGTGGTTCGCGCCGGACCGAAACCGGTGACGAGCACCAGCTCCCGGTCAGGCCCGATGGCATCCAGTACCGCGTCGACGTCCTCATCCTGGATCGCGGAGTTCGTCGCGAGCGACAGCACCACCACAGGCCGCAGCTTTCCGGAGGCATCGAGCCGGCGGAGCATGTCCGGTGCGATCTCGATGGTGCGGGAGACATCCGCGTCGATCACGATGCCGGGGTAGGACTTTCGCAGTGCAGGGCTCGCCGCGACCGTCACCGAATCGCCGATGACGGTGATGTCCTTCCCGCCGATCTTGTCAGTAGCCGTCTCAGTTGGCGCAGGCTCCGAAGGCGCACCCTCCGTGGGCGTGGCCTCAGGCGGGGTCGGCGCGGGCGAAAGGCTGGAGCTCTGCTCGACCTCCGCCGTCGGCGTGCGCGGGCTGGCCGCAGCCGGCCCTTCCGCGGCCCCCGCCTCGATCGCAACCTGGCCGCTGGACCGGGAAGGAGCGGTCGCAAGCCCCCACCCGGCGCCACCGAGCAGCAGCGCCGGCACCAGCAGGGTCGCGATCGCGCGACGCGGTGGCGCCACCTGCAGCTGCCCCATCAGCCCGCGCATCCACACCACGAAGCCGTGCTGGCGAATCGGAGTCTCGATGAAGCGGTAGGACAGGGCCGCTGCGAGAACGGTCGTCAGCACCACCAGCGCCGCACCGAGCAGCGGAGAGAGATCCGGCCAGGCGTAGAACTGCACTACCCACAGCGGCCAATGCCACAGATAGATGCCGTAGGACCGCTCCCCCAGCCACCGAAGCGGCGCCGCATCGAGCAGGCCGCACAGGGCACGCCCGGGCCCCACGGCGGTGACGTCGGGAAGGAGAGCCCGGATGGTCAGGACCGTCAGCAGCGACACGATGAGCATGCCCCACGGGTACATCGCCCCGACCGGCATCACGACCATCAGGACCAGCGCGGCCAGCAGACCCACCCAGCCACCGATCCCCCACCACCGGGCGTACGGGGATACCTCCGCACCTCGGCGCAGCACGCCGGGAATGGCAAGCGCGAGCGCCGCACCGAGCATGAGTCCCCAGAGGTGGGAGTCCGTGCCCAGGTAGGCGCGGGAGAGGTCCTCGCGGACAAGGACCTGGTGCCACGCGGTCGAGGTCGCGGCGAGCGCGATCGCCACCCCGAGCGCGAACCGGCGCCGGCAGAACAGCAGCATCACCACCAACGCGATCGGCCACAGCAGGTAGAACTGCTGCTCCACAGCGAGGGACCACATGTTCATCAGCAGCAGTGGGGAGCCCTGGTCCATGTAGGCGTTGCCGGTGGCGATCGTCACCCAGTTGTAGGTCGCAGTGATCGCCGAGAGAGCCTGGCGAGGCAACCCCACCTGGGCGTCGCCGCCAACCAGGGCCGCCAGGGCGCTCGCGCCGATGACGGTCACCACCACGGCGGGTACGAGGCGTCGGAAGCGGCGGATCCAGAAGTCGCGAATATCGATAGTGCCGGTCGCGGCGTACCGATCCATCAGCAGCGCCGTGATGAGGAAACCGGAGAGCACGAAGAACATGTCCACTCCGGCGAAGCCCGCAGGTGCCCAGGCGGGCAGCAGGTGGAAGAGGACGACGGCGAGCGCAGCGAGTGCCCGGATGCCATCGAGCCCGCGGATGCGATTCGACCCAGGTCCGCCGACGCTGGGGAGACGGGGCGCTGACGTGCGAGGCCGCGGCGGCGGGGGGCCGACGGTGCGAGCGGACCTGGATTGAGTACCCGATTCCTCCGGGATTATCCCGTTTCCTCCGCTGCGCATAGCTCGACCGTAGTGCCGCGTTCAGGAGCACCCCGGCACTCTCCGGGATGTTTCCGGACCGGCGTGGTGAAGTATCCGGGGCGGATCAGGTGCCGAGGGTGGGCGCGGTGTAGTCGGGGCGGTACCCCGAGGGGTAGGTAGCAGTCGGGATCGATCCGTACTGGCGATGGCGCACACTCGTATCCAACGTGCCGGCATCCCACAGCCGCCATCGCTCGACCAATGGTTCGGTGCGCACCCAGGAGGTCGAGCGGTTCGCGACCAGCCAGTTGTTCTCCGGTCGATCATCGGCCGTTTCGCCGATAGGCGAGGGCAGGATCTCGACGCTCATGCGGTACTGCCAGCTGCCGTTCACGCCATTGCGATCGGGCCAGGTGATCGAGAAATCCCCCTCGCCGGGGGAGGTTCGCCCGGCGGGGATGGTGAGGGTCTGCGTCCAGCGGCGCATCGTGCCGCTCGACGTGGGTTGCGCCACCCCGGCTCGGTAGGCGGTGTCGCGCGTCCGAGTGGCGGGGCCGATAGTCCAGTCGGCGACGGACGTCGTGAGGGTGCCGTCGACACCGTCCCTGGTCGCGGCCTTGTACACCTCGTATGCCTCGAGGGTGAGGCGCAGACCGATGGTGGGACGCGTTGGGGTCGCGGTCCAGGCGACCCGGAAGGAATCGCTGCCGGCCGCGGCAGGCAGGTGGTGGTTGGTCTGCCAGACGGCGATGTCCATGCTGACCGGTGACACGGCCATCGCGGGCGCGGTCGTCGCGACCAGCACCGCCGGTGTGCTCCACGCGATGCCGCGCAGCAGGTGCCGCCGCTGCATGCGTGGTTCGCTCATGTGGCCCTCCCCCGGGGTGATCTCGCTCGATTCTATGAAGCGACGAATCACCCGGTCCACCGTTAGCTGGCGCCGGTGATCGAGCCCTCACCCCGCGCAGCGCGGAAGACGTCTGCCAGTCCTGCGGGGCAGCGGTCCCGCCCACGCGTGTCAGTCGGCGATGTAGTCCGGCCAGCCGCGAGAGAAATAGTCGACGAACGCCTCCCCCAGGTGCTGCTCGCGCAAGTGCTGGGCGGTCACGGGGAACGGGACACCGTCGTAGGTGCTGTCGGCAAGAGTGCGCGCGGCGAAGGCATGGTCGGCGATGGCTGCGCGGCCGATTGTCGCGAAGTCAGCGCCGGCATCAAGGACGGTTTGGGCGTCGGCGCCGGAGCGCACGTGACCGGCGATGCCCAATGCCACCCCATCTCGTGGCAGGCCGACGAAGTGCGACAGCAGGTCGGGTGCGTCCTCCGGGGCGCCTTCCGGGCGCTTCCGCCAGTCCCACAGGGATGCCTCCACGTGGTCCAGTCGCTCATCCTGCAGGAGGTCCGCAGCGAGCGTGACCATGTCCTCCAGGTCGATGCCGAACCGTTCGACCGACAGCCGCACCCCCACCTGGAACGAGGGTGACGTGGCGGCGCGGACCGCGTCGATCATCTCGCGGAGGATCCGGGTGCGGTCCGCGAGGTCACCGCCGTACCCGTCGGTACGGGTATTGCTGCGCGAAAGGAACTGGCAGATCAGGTAGCCGTGCGCCCCGTGCAGTTGAACACCGTCGAACCCCGCCTGCTCGACCCGACGGGCGGCGTCCGCGAAGTCCTGCACGAGGGCGTGGATCTCCGTAGTGGTGACGGCCCGCGCACCCGTCGCGTCATCTGCGACGGGCGCGATGCGCTCCCCCGTGAGGGAGGCGTCGGCGCGGGCGCCGCCGTGCTGCAGTTGTACAGCGGAGACAGCGCCGGTGGCGCGGATCCCGTCAGCCATGCGACGGAGCCCTGGGAGGTGTGCGTCTTCGCTGACGCCGAGCTGCCCCACCCAACTGCGCCCACTGGGGGTGACGAACGCTGCAGCGCTCATGCTGAGTCCGAAGCCGGTCCGGGTGGTCAGCCAGCGGATCTCGTCGTCCGACAGGGTGCCGTCGGCGTGGCTCTGGGTGTTGGTGAGCGGGGCGAGCATCAGCCGGTTCCGCCAGGCGGGACCGTGCAGTTGCGGCAGG
>JAUNUA010000080.1 GCA_030538435.1 Brachybacterium sp. | reverse complement strand
CCGATCCTGATGTGCTCGGCCTCCCACGCCATCCATTCCCGCGCCGCGGCATCGACGAGTTCCTCGTCGTCGCTCGCCAGCATGTCGCGGTACGCCTCCACGAGCCGCATCCGGTTCGTCGATCGATCCGCCCGGTCGAAACCGCCGTGCTCCTCAGCGAACACCGCGAACGCGTCCCACCCCTCTGGATACACCGCCCCGACGCCCTCGGTGATCCAGTCGACATACTTCCGATCCGTGATCGCCACGGCCATCAGCACGATTCCCCGCACCCGCGTCGGACGTGCCTGGGCGTAGGCAAGCGCCAGATGCGTTCCCCAGGAGACACCCTGCACCACCCACGACTCGACACCGAGATGGCTGCGCAGCCGCTCGATGTCCGCGATCAGATGCGCCGTCGTGTTGGTTGCGAGGTCATGGGCCGCGGTCGCCGCAGACGGAGTGCTGCGTCCGGCCCCGCGCTGGGAGAACCCGACGTTGCGGAACAGCTCCGCCGGAGCGTTGCGCCGGTATCCGCTGCGCAACCGCCCACCCGGACCGCCGTGCAGGTACAGCGACCAGATCCCGGTCTCAGCGCCGGAGACCTCGTATAAAACGCGGTGTCCATCGCCAACCTCAAGAAAACCATCCTCCAGCAACGGCGCAACCTCCGGAAGCGGCGCGGCCTCCGGCAGTGCCCCGCCCTCCGGTACGCGCCCTCCCTCCGCCAGCGCCCCCGTCGGCACCTCTCGCTGATCAGCCATCACATTTCCTCAGCTCTCCAGGGCCCACGCCGCAGCCGGGTTCTGGCGGCTCCACGGCGAGCGCCGCGACCGCTCAGTCTGGCACTGCGGACACCAGAACACGGTCCGCGCCGCCATCTGCGCGGACCGCACCCGCGTCCCACACACGCGGCACGGCAGCGTCTGGCGGTGGTAGACGTAGAACGACTTCTCCCGCGGCACCACCCCCGCCTCCTCGTCGCCGTTCTGACGACTGCCGCGGGACCGCTCGATCAGCCGCGCCTCGATGTCCCGATGGTCCGGCTCCGTCGTGACGATCCGGCCCGTCCGTGCTCCGTACTCCATGAGCGGCACCAGGTCCTCCCAGATGCCCTCGACCATGCCCCGCGTCAACGACGACCCCGCGACGAACGGGTCGAGCCGCGCCCGGAACAAGGCCTCCGCCCGGTAGATGTTGCCGATCCCGGCAATCACCTGCTGATTCATCAGCTGCACCCCGATCGGCGACCGCGAACGCAGGACCCGTCGCACGAACTCTCCCCCATCGGCGTCGGCCCGCAGGGGATCCGGCCCGAGCCGCGCCATGATCTCTGCGCGCTGCTCCGCGCCGATCAGCTCGCACGCCGTCGGCCCCGTCAGGTCCGCCAGGCCGTGAGCACCCTGCAACCGCAGCCGCACCGTGTCACGCGGCACGATCCGGCGCCAGTCGGCCTGCCCGGAACGCACGCTGAGGTCCGGGTCGAGGATCTCCTCGACCTCCCCGACCCGCCGACGCGGCGCCCCGATCGCCGGGGCCACCTCGAACTGCTCGTCCCCCGCAAAGGTCCACGAGCCGTACAGCCCCAGGTGCACGTGCACGTACCGCACCCCGATCCCGGCCGACGGGTCGACCTCGGCCGGGTCGATCTCCGCGGGCGCGAACCCGAGGAAGAGATGCTTGCCGACGGCCTCCGCGCTCACCATGCGCTGGGCGTCGATCTCCTCCGCCTCGAACGCGAAACGGCCCTGCGGGCTGAGCGCCCGGACCCTCTGGCCCACGAACGCGGCACGAAAAGCAGTCGCGAGCCGGTGGACGGTGTGCCCTTCCGGCATCAGCCGTCCCCGTACCCGCCGGTCGTCTCGAAGAGGGCAATGAGGTCGATGCGCCGCTGGTGGCGATCCTCCTCGCTGAACGGCTCGGCGAGGAAGAGGTCGATCAGGTGCTCGAGCTCGTCCGTGCTGTGCTGCCGGGCACCGACGGAGATCACGTTGGCGTCATTGTGCTGGCGTGCCAGACGTGCCGTGTCCTCGTTCCACACCAGCGCCGCCCGCACGCCAGGAACCTTGTTCGCTGCGATCTGCTCCCCGTTGCCGGAGCCGCCGATCACCACACCGAACGACCCGGCATCCTCCACCACCGCCTTCCCGACCGCGGTGCAGAACGGCGGGTAGTCGTCCAGCGCATCGAACTCGTGGGCGCCGTGGTCGGTGACCTGATGCCCCTTCTCGGTGAGGTTCCGCACCAGGTGGTTCTTCAACTCGAATCCGGCGTGGTCGGTGCCGATATGGACGCGCATGACGGGGCGTGCCTTTCTGCAGGTCAGGGTGTGAGGGACGGGTCCGGTCAGGAAAAGTCGATGCCGCCGGTGCGGCTGCGCTTCAGCTCGAAGAACCCGGGGACGCGACTGGCCGCCTGGAGCGCATCGAGCAGCAGTCCGGCGTCCTCGCCGCGCGGCGCCGGGGAGATCACCGGACCGAAGTAGGCGACGCCCTCGCCGAAGCTGATCACTGGGGTGCCGACGTCATCGCCGACCATATCCACCACCTTCGCCTGCAACTCGCGCAGCGTGCCGTCCAAACCCTCGGAGTCGTAGGCACGGATCAGACCGGCCTCCAGGCCCGCGGTCTGCAGCGCCCGCTCGGCGGAACCCCGCCGGTCGCCCGACTCCCCCACGTGGTAGTCCTCGCCGAAGGCGCTGTAGAACGCGGCGGCGTCGGCGGCGGTTCCGGCTTCTGCAACGGCGAGCATCACCCGGGCCGGACCCCAGGCCTCGTCCATCGAGCGCCGATAGTCGGGGTCGAGGTCCCGGCCCTCGTTCAGGACGGCCAGGGACATCACCGAGAAGGTCGGCTCGATATCGCGGACCTCGGCGGCATGCAGCAGCCACCGACTGGTCATCCAGGCGAACGGGCAGATCGGGTCGACGTACAGCTCCACGTGCGCAGCAGCCACGATGCTCCTCATCTCAGGGGTCGTCTCGCCCGGGAGATCCCGCCCGGGCGCCCTGCCCATTGTGTCACCCCTCACCGTGCACGCGGGGCCGGGGCCCACGTGACCAACCCGCCCGGAAATCGCATTGCGCACGGGGCTCTGATCCGGTTGCATCATCGGGTGCCCTCCCCCTCCACCGGAGAATCCTCCCGTCCCGCCGCCCCGTCGGTGATGCGATTCGTCCTCCGACGCAATCGCCGCATGCTGTCCCGGGTGATGCCGGTGTCCATCGTCTCCGAGGGTGTTGAGCTGCTGGTCCCCATCGCCCTGGGCATCGTGATCGATGTCGGCATCGTCGGCGGTTCCCTCACCTACACCCTCCTCGGCGCGCTCCTGATCGTCCTGATGCGGATCGGCGGCATGTACGCCTGGATCTACGTCTTCCTCGCCTCCCAGCGCGCCCGCATGGAGACCCGGCACCAGGTGCGTGTCGCGCTGACGGCGGCTGTCCTGGATCCCCGTTCGCGCCAGGTGCAGCGACCCGCCGGGGAGGTCCTGTCGATCGCCACCTCCGACGCCGACAAGGCCTCCGACCTGCTGGACATGCTGCCGTGGGTGACACCGACCGTGCTGCTGATGCTGGCAGCCGGCGCGTGGCTGACAGTGCTGGATCCCTGGCTGGGGCTGGCCATGCTGATCGGGATCGCCGTGCAGATCCTCGTGATCCGGGGAATCACGCCGGTGCTGTCGCGCCGCTACGACGCCCAGCAGTCCCGCGCGGCCGACGCCGCCGCGACCGCGACGGACCTCGTGCACGGGCTGCGCGTCCTGCAGGGACTCGGTGTGCAGTCCCGCGCGCGCATCCGCTACCGGCAGCGCTCCCGGGTGGCGCTGGACGCGGCCCTGCACAACGCACGCTTCTCCGGCGTCTCCAACGGGCTGACCACCGCGGTCAGCGCCGTCATGCTGGCAGCGGTGGTGCTGATCGCCGCGCAGCGGGCCCTCGCCGGGGAGCTCAGCGTCGGCACCCTCATCGCGGTCGCCGGCGTCGCCCGCTACATCATGGGGATCCTCGAGGGCCTCTCCGGCGTCCCGGTGTGGTGGGCCTCCATCTCCACCAGCGGCCGCCGTGTACGGGACCTGCTCAGCGACTTCGGCCGCACCATCGACGACCCCGAGCTCGTCATCCCTCGCCGCGACCCGGACGAGGAGGACAGCCAGGTCGGCGCACCCCGCAGGGACGGCGTCGGCGGTCTCCACGTCACCGGTGCGCGCCACCGCACCCTGCGCGGCCTGGACCTCACCGTCGCTGACGGTGAGATCGTCGCGGTCGCCTGCGCCGACGTGCGCGACGCCGACTCCCTCGTCGAGCTCGTCGCCGGCCGCACCGGCGAGGTTCCGGCCGGGGCGGCGGCCCGGATCGGGGAGCGCCCCATCACCGCGAGCTCACGGTTCGATCTTCGCGGCGACCTGCTGGTCGAGCCCCATGTGGTGGACCTTTTCGACGGGACGCTGCGCGATCAGCTCGCCACGCGGGTCCCCGCGGACGTGCCGCGGCACGACGACACCTGGGCGCGCGGGGCGCTGCACGCCGCGGGTGCCGAGGATCTGCTGGGAATCCTTCCCGAGGGGTACGACACGCGGATCCTGGATCGCGGCGCGAACCTCTCCGGGGGGCAGCGCCAGCGGATCGCTCTGGCCCGCGCCGTCGCCGCTGACGCCCCGGTCCTGGTGCTGCACGACCCCACGACGGCGGTCGACGCCGTCACCGAGCAGCACATCGCGGAGGCCCTGGTCGCCGCCCGCCGCGTCCCCGACCGGGCGACCGTGCTGGTGACCCGCGCGCCGGCGCTGCTGCGCGAGGCCGATCGGGTGGTGTTCGTCCGCGGCGGCCGCGTCGAGGGCAACGGCGCGCACGCAGAGCTGATGGGCAGCCCCGACCGCGCTGACTACCGGGAGCTGGTGCAGCGATGAGCCAGATCGACTGGAGCCGCGACACCGCCGACCTCCTCGCCGAGGACGATGTCGCCCGCCGCCAACTGTCCGAGCACGCGTCCCTGCTGCCGATCGCGAGCGGTGCTGTCACGGCCCGCTTCCTGCTGGCGCGGCTGCGCGAGAACAGCGCCCGCACGATCCTCACCATTCTCACCTCGGCGCTCGCGGCGGTGTGCTCGGCGTTCCTGCCGCGGTTCATCGGCAACGTCGTCGACATCGTCACCACCGGGGGCAGTCCCGCGGAGCTGTGGCTGTGGGGCGGGCTCATCGTCGGAGCCGGCTTCGCACAGGCGGTCTTCGCGGCGCTCGCCTGGTGGCAGGTGAGCGCGCTCGGTCAGACGATCCTGGCGGGCATGCGCGAGGACGTCATCGACCGGGCCCTGGATCTGCCCGCCCAGACCATGGAGCGGTCCGGCATCGGAGATGCCCTCTCCCGCGTGGCGGACGACGTGGATGTGACCGCCCGCGCGGTCACCAACGTGGTCCCGACCCTCGTGCAGGTCGTGTTCTACGTGTCGATCACCGTGGTCGCGATGGTGACGCTGTCGCCGTGGCTGCTGATCCTGGTGGTGATCGTGGTGCCGATGTACCTGCTGGCCGCCCGCTGGTACCTGCCGCGATCCGGCCGCATCTACCGGCGCGAGCGGGTCGCGATGGGCGCCCGCGCCCAGGGTCTGCTCTCCGCGATCCACGGCTCCGCGACCGTCCACGCCTACGGGATCGAACGCCGCGAGACGCGCCACGTCGCCGTGCTCTCCGAGGCCGCCGCGATGCTGGGCATGAACGTCATGCACCTGGTGACACGCGTCGTCAAGCGCGTCAACGTGCCGGAGAACATCGCCATCGCCCTGGTGCTGGTGATCGGGTACCTGCTGGTCCATTCCGGCGGCGCCCCCATCGGCCTGGTCACCGCGGCGGGCATCTACATCACCTCACTGATCTGGCCGATGATGATGGTGCTGTTCACCCTGGACGACGTGCAGTCCGCCGGGGCGAGCCTCACGCGCATGGTCGGGGTGATCCGGTCGATCGACCCGGCCCGCAGCCCCGGTCCGGAACAGCCCCGCGACGGTCGCATCGAGCTGACCGGGGTGCGCCACGCCTACGGCACGAACCCCGACGGCACCGAGCGCATCGTCCTGCATCCGATGGACCTGCGCATCGCCGACGGGGAGCACATCGCGCTGGTGGGAGCCTCCGGCGCCGGGAAGACCACCCTCGCGGGAATCATCGCCGGCACCCTCCAGCCCCGCGGCGGCACCGTCCGCCACGGCGGCGCCGACCTCGCCCGAGCAGACCTGGAAGCCGTGCGCGCGCACGCCTCGATCGTCTCCCAGGACGTCCACGTCTTCCGCGGCACGCTCGCGGAGGACCTGCGCCTCGCCCGGCCCGACGCCACCGAGGAGCAGCTGCGGGAGGCCCTCGATGCGGTCGACGCCCTGCCCTGGGTGGACCTGCTGCCGCAGGGTCTGGACACCGAGGTCGGGGAGAAGGGCGAGCGCCTCACCGCCGAGCAGTCCCAGCAGGTCGCGCTCGCCCGGATCGTGCTGCAGGACCCGCAGGTGCTGGTGCTGGACGAGGCCACCGCCGACGAGGGCTCGACGGGTGCACGCGTGCTGGAGCGCGCCGCGTGGCGCATCGCGGAGGGACGCACCACCGTGATCGTCGCCCACCGCCTGTCCCAGGCCCGGATAAGCGACCGCATCCTGGTGATGGATGACGGGCGTGTCGCGGAGGAGGGCACGCACGAGGAGCTCGTCGAGTTCGGCGGCGTGTACGCACGGCTGTGGGGCGCGTGGAGCGGGGAGCCCCCGCCGGGTCCCACCGTCGGCGACGCAACGCGGTAAGGTCGGTCCATACTCGTTCCCCCTCCGCGGGCAGGACGTGCACCGGGCAGGTGGACCGGCCTCCCCGGGGCGCCCGCGAGGGCCGACCCCGGTCAGGAACCTGCCATGTCTGCGACTCCATGGTGGTCGCCCGGCGACCACGTGACCTGGACCTACTACACCCCGCAACACCCCACCCGGACCGTTCGCCCCGGCACGGTCGTCCTGGACGACGACCGCGGAATCGTGGTCTGGATCGCCCCGGGCACCGAGGTGCTGCTGCCCGTCCTCGAGGGCGGCGCGGCGCTGCGCCGCGCCGGTGATGAGGGCATGTTCACCCAGCCCCGACGCCAGTCCAAGCAGCTGTGGACCGGCAACGGCATCCTCATGATCGGGCTGCCCGGTCGGCCCTACTCCGTGTGGCTGTTCTACAAGGACGACGGGTCGCTGGGCTGCTACTACGTGAATCTCGAGTCGCCGCTGGAGCGCACCGCCGAGGGGGTAGCGACCCGCGACCTGGTGTTGGACCTGGTGGTGCTGCCCCGCCGCGACTGGCACTACAAGGACGAGGACGAGCTGGAGGGCGCCGAGCGTGTCGGCTACTTCTCCCCCGAGGAGGCCGATGAGATCCGCGCCGCCGGCCGCACCGCGGAGCAGGACATCGGCCGCTGGGAATACCCCTTCAACGCCGGCTTCGAGTACTTCTTCCCCGACCCCCGCTGGACCATCCCCGCCCTGCCCGCCCACTACCGGTGGGACCTCGACCTCACCCGCCGCTGACTGCGCCGTTCCGCATCCGCGCTGGTCGCGCCGGTGGCAGGATGGTCCCCATGCCTGCACTGGAGAACCTCACCCGGGACGAGGCGCGCGAACGTGCCACCTTCCTCGCGATGGACCACTACGACGTGGTCCTAGATCTGACGACGGGACCCGCCACCTTCCGCACCGAGACCACGATCCGCTTCCGCTCCACGGAGGCCCGGACCACCTTCGTGGATCTCATCGCCCCCACTGTCCACGAGATCGAGCTGAACGGCGAGCTGCTGGAGGACCCGGCCACCCGGTTCGACGGGGCCCGGGTGCAGCTGCCCGAGCTGCAGGTCGGCGAGAACGTGGTGCGGATCCTCGCCGAGGGTCGCTACATGAACACCGGCGAGGGCCTGCACCGCTTCGTCGACCCGGTGGATGACGAGGTGTATCTCTACACCCAGTTCGAGGTGTCCGACGCGCGACGCATGTTCGCCTGCTTCGAGCAGCCGGACCTGAAGGCCACGTTCTCCTTCACTGTGACCGCGCCCGCGCACTGGCGGGTGATGTCCAACGCCCCCACCCCGGAGCCGACGCCCGCGGATGCCGCGGACACGGCGACCTGGGCGTTCGGGCCCACCGAGCCGATCTCCACCTACCTGACCGCGCTGATCGCCGGCACCTACGAGGGCGAGGAAGGCAGCGTCACCACCCGAGACGGCCGCGAGATCCCGATGGGGGTGTACGCCCGCGCCTCGCTCGCCGAGCACCTCGATGCGCAGAACATCATCGACGTCACCGCGGCCGGTATCGCCTTCTACGAGCAGGCCTTCGACTGCGACTTCCCGTTCCGCAAGTACGACCAGGTGTTCGTGCCGGAGTACAACATGGGCGCGATGGAGAACCCCGGCGCCGTCACCTATGTCGAGGCGTACGTGTTCCGCTCCGATGTGTCCGATGCGATCCGTGAACGGCGCGACCTGACCGTCCTGCACGAGCTCGCCCACATGTGGTTCGGGGACCTGGTCACCATGCGCTGGTGGGATGACCTGTGGCTGAACGAGTCCTTCGCCGAGTACGCCTCCACCCTCGCCTCCGCGGAAGCGACACGCTGGACGAACGCCTGGACCACCTTCGCCGGGGCGGAGAAGGCCTGGGCCTACAACCAGGACCAGCTGCCGTCGACGCACCCCGTGGTCGCCGACATGGTCGACTTCGATGCCGTGGAGACGAACTTCGACGGCATCACCTACGCCAAGGGTGCCTCGGTGCTGCGGCAACTGGTGGCCTACGTCGGGGAGGACGCCTTCTTCGAAGGACTGCGCGCCTACTTCCGCACACACGCCTGGTCCAACACCGAGCTGAAGGACCTCCTGGTGGAGCTGGAGGCGACCAGCGGCCGCGACCTCGCCAGCTGGTCGGCGCTGTGGCTCGAGCAGGCCGGCGTCACCCTGCTGCGACCGGACATCACCCGGGCGGATGACGGCACCGTCACCTCGTTCGCCGTCGTGCAGGAGGCCCCGCCGGAGCATCCGACGCTGCGTCCGCACCGGCTGCGGATCGCCGGGTTCTCCCTGAGCGATGGGCGCCTGCACCGCACCGAGGAGGTGGAGGTCGACATCGACGGCGCGCGGACGGAGGTGCCGGAGCTCGAGGGTCGACGCGCCGACCTGTGGCTGCTGAACGACGGGGACCTCACCTACGGCAAGATCCGCCTGGACGAGGCGTCCCTCGCGATCGCGATGGGCCATCTGCGCGATCTCGATGACTCCCTTGCACGCACCTTGATCTGGGGCGCCGCCTGGGACATGGTGCGCGACGCGGAACTGCCGAGCCGCCGCTTCCACGCACTGGTCCTGGCCAACATCACCGGGGAGAGCGAGTCCAGCGTGATCCGCACCCTGCTGGGCAGACGGGTTCCCGGTCACTTTGACGAGGAGCCGCACCCTGCTGGCCCAGCTCGGCGCGGTCTCCACGCGCTACGCCGCCCCGTCCGAGCGGGCGGCGCGCGAGCACGCGACGGCCGATGCCCTCTGGTCGCTCGCC
>JAUNUA010000079.1 GCA_030538435.1 Brachybacterium sp. | reverse complement strand
GCCGCTGGATGTGTGCGGACGCGACGACGACGCACAGCACCGCGAGCGTCACCACCGTGACGGTGATGCCCAGCAGGACGCTGTCCAGCAACAGCATCGCGATGAGCGCCCCGATGAAGACCAGCGAGCTCCCCACGGCATCAACGAGTCCGCCCGTCAGCGCTGCCCGCACCATCGTCGTGTCTGCCCCCACCCGCGTGACGAGGTCGCCCGAGGACTGGACGTCGTACTGACTGATCCGCAGTCGGAGCAATCGCGAGATCAGCCCCCGACGAGAATCGAGTACGACGGCCTCGCCGGTCCTCTCCAAGAGATACTGCTGACCTGCGCCGATGACTGCCTCGCCGATGACCAGCAGCGTGAGCCCGACGACCAGCCATCGGATGGCCTCACCCTGGGAGACCGTGCTCAGAATCTGGTTGACCAGGACCGGCTGCGCGAGAGTGAATCCGGCACCGATGATCGACAGCACTATGACGATGCCCAGCGCGGCCCGGTGGCGGACCAGATGGCCGAGCAAGCGGCGAAGCGGCGCTGGCTGCGGATCGAGCCGGTCGCTGATCGCCGACGAACTAGACATCGGTCGATCCCTGCGGTGCATCCGCGACGATCTCCATGCGAATGTTCTCCCCCTCGGGATAGTAGAGATGGCGTACGGCGCTCATGTCATCGCCGAGTCCCATGATCAGGCTGACCAGGCCGGGATGCGGGGCGCGGATCTCGCCGCTCATCGGGGTGGGCTCATCCACCGGGACGTACCACTCGGTCCTGGCTGGCAGCACTCCGCTGTCCACGTCGACATCGAGGGTTCTGAGGGAGCTGGTGACGTTGTCGTCGACGGGAACGCACCATGCGGCGACGATCGAGTCGTCGTTGATCTGGCGCACGTCGAGCCACCACCACGGCTTCGGGCCGAGGCCGGAGTCGTTCAGCTCGTGCACGAACGCGTCGAACTCCCCGTTCGACTCCTCGATCGCGTGCTCATCCGCATCGAGCGCTAGCCGGGTCAGGTAGCCGACCCAGGGCTGGGCTGGGCAGGCGCGGGCCTGGACGGGGCGCTGATGATGGAAGCCGTCCAGCAGCAACCGGCCCTCCGCCATGACCCGGTCCTCACGCTCGCGGTCCTCCTGCCGGCGCGCCTCGAACTCATCGACCCGTTGGTGCAGGGTCTCTGGTGCGGCCAGCACGTCCTTGATGTCCGGGATCGCCAACCCCATCGCCCGCAACGTGGCGATCGTGGCGGCCTCGCCGAGCTGCGAGGCCGCATAGCGGCGATACCCGCTGGATGGGTCCACGTCCGCGGGGGACAGCAGCCCCACCTCGTCATAGTGCCTGAGCGCCTGGAGGGTCAGTCCCGACAGGGCAGCGAAGCCGCCGATGGTGAGCATGGGAACGGTCCCTTCTGTGCGGTCAGATCCATGCTGCGGTCTCTGGCTACACGAGAGTCAAGGGCGGGGGTCCATCGAATGGTGGATGCCCGGATCAACCCCGCTACCGACGTGATGGTCGATGTGGCTGGCGCCCCACGTCCGTAGCTTCGCTGTATGACTGCTTTAGACGTACGACATCTGCGCAAGAGCTACGGACCGCACCTCGCGGTGGAAGACATCTCCTTCTCCGTCGAGGAGGGGGAGATCTTCAGCATCATCGGTCCCAACGGCGCCGGCAAGACGACCACCGTGGAGTGCATCGCCGGACTGCGCACCCCCGACTCCGGGTCGATCTCCGTGCTCGGTCACGACCCACTCCGACACCGGACCGAGGTCCGTGAACTACTCGGGGTGCAGTTGCAGGAGAGCAGTTTTCCAGATGCGATCACGGTGGCCGAGGCGCTCGAGCTGTACAGCTCCTTTTACCGAAGTCCCATCGATCGAGAGGACCTCCTGTACCGCCTGGGACTCGCCGAGAAGCGGCAGACGCGGTACAAGGCTCTTTCGGGAGGTCAGAAGCAGCGACTCTCGATCGGCTTGGCTCTTGTCGGTGGCCCGAAGATCGCCATTCTGGATGAGCTCACGACCGGCCTCGACCCTCAGGCGAGGCGCGACACCTGGAGTCTGATCGAGCGCGTACGGGACGCCGGTGTCACGATCCTGCTGGTCACGCACTTCATGGATGAGGCAGAACGTCTCAGCGACAGGATCGCGGTGATCGACCATGGCCGCGTGGTGGCCGTGGACACGCCCGCGGGGCTGATCGAGCGGGCAAGCACGGTGCAGCAAGTCCAGTTTCGGCTGGATCACCCGTTGGACGAGACCATTCTGACCCGATTGCCCGAGGTTGCCGAGGTCCATGCCACTGACGGTCGTTGGCTGGTCACAGGCAGCGGGCAGTTGTTGCGCAGCGTGGCGGGAGCACTGGCCAGGGCCGAGGTCGTTGCCGAGGATCTGCGCGCCGACCGTCGGAGCCTGGACGATGCGTACGTCGCCGTCACAGGACGCGCTCCGCACACGGACGTACAGCACAATCAGGAGGTCTGATCCATGTCCGCGCTACAGAACTTGATCAAGGTCGAGACGAAACTCTTCCTTCGCGACTCTGCCACCGTCGTCTTCGGTGTCCTCTTCCCGACGGTGCTGCTTCTCGGGCTGGGGTCCATTCCCGTACTGCGGGAGCCGTCACCGGAAACCGGAGAGCTCCGTCCAATCGACATCTGGGCCCCGACAGCACTCGTGTTCGGGATGGTGATGATCGCCGTGCAGCACCTGCCGGCCGTGGTCGCTACGTACCGGGAACGAGGCATACTGCGTCGGCTTTCCACGACCCCCGCGCATCCCGGGATGGTCCTGCTCGCCCAGATGATCGTGGCGTTCGCTTCCGTGGTCGTCTCCGCTGCCCTTCTGGTGTTCGCGGCGTGGGCGGTGCTGGGAATCGCACCACCGGAGCGACCTCTGAGGTTCGTCCTCGCCGGCGTCGCCGGGTACGCGGCACTGCTCGGCCTGGGGATGATCGCGGCCGCGGTGCTGCGCACGAGCAGTTCCGCGAACCAGGTCGGCACACTGCTGTTCGTAGTTCTTATGTTCTTCGGTGGGGCGTTCCTGCCTCGAAGCCTGATGCCGGACGTGCTGCGTGACGTCGGCGAGTTCATCCCTCCTGGGCTGCAGGCACTCACCGCCGCATGGTCGACCGATGCGGCTGCGACCACCGCCACCGCGGGCGGGCAGCCGTTCTGGATCCAGATTGCCATAATGGGCGCAACGGCCGTGATCGCGGGCGCGATCGCCGCGAAGCTCTTCCGCTGGGAGTAGGTGTCGATGATGCCGGAGGCCGGCACTGCGGAGCACCCCTGTCCCGGGCCGTTCGGACGGGACACGTCCGAGGCGGTCCACCGGGCGAATCGCTCACGGCTGGCCCGTCAAGAGGAGGACCGTCGGGTCTGGGATCTGCTGCAGTGGATCGCACCGTGGTTACTGCTGGCGGTTTCTACGGCGGGTTACGTCGTGTCAGCTCTGCGGGCTTCCGACGGGGGCTTCTGGGCCGATGGTGCGTTCGTCCTCACGTGGGTGGCGATCGCGGCGGTGTGGGTGTTCTTCGGGCATACATTGCCCCTCAGGCGCAAGACCATGCGGCCCCGCACGGCCCGCCTGTACTTCGTGGGCCTGCTGGTGGTGTGCGTCATCCTCATGACGCACTCCGAGTTCTTCATCGTGTTCACCATTGCGGCCTTCTTCCAGGCATACCTGCTCACCCCGTGGCCACTAGGGGTGCTCGGAGTCTTCGCGACCTCGGTGGTCCTCAACGGCTCGGCAATGCACGTGTGGAGCGACCCGACCCGCGAGCTGATCATGATGTTCGGTCTCATCGTCCTCGTGCAGACCGCGGCCATCGGGGTGGGCATTCCCTTCGCGGCGCGCACTGCGACAGCA
Organism: Brachybacterium sp.; assembly: GCA_030538435.1. Lineage (GTDB taxonomy): Bacteria > Actinomycetota > Actinomycetes > Actinomycetales > Dermabacteraceae > Brachybacterium. The sequence goes on along the minus strand of JAUNUA010000079.1, from coordinate 5,710 downwards.
GAGCGCGAGCGAGAGCACCTCGTCGAACGACTCGAAGGGGCGCTGCACGAGAACGCAGGACTCCACGCGCAACTGGTCGCCCAAGCTCGAGAATCGGGAGCACAGGACGAACGGCAGCGACTGGCGCGCGAGATTCACGACACCTTGGCCCAGGGCCTTGCCGGCATCATCACCCAACTCCAGTCGGCGCAGCATTCGACCGGAGGAGAGCCGCTGGCCGAGCGCCATGTTGCCCGAGCCCTTCAGGTTGCACGAGCGAGTCTGTCCGAGGCGAGACGATCGGTCCAAGCACTCGGCCCGCAGGAGCTGAGTCGGGCCCACCTGCCCGACGCACTCCGCACTCTGACAGAGCAATGGTCGAAGGACGAGGGGGTCTGCGCTCAGTTCGAGGTCACCGGCCCCGCGGAGCCCATGAGCCCGGCAATCGAGGTGTCACTGTTCCGAGTCGTGCAAGAGGCATTGACCAACGTGGCAAAGCACGCCGAGGCCTCACGCGTCGGCGTGACATTGTCGTACACGGGGACCGAGTTGCTGTTGGATGTACGCGACGATGGATCTGGATTCTCCAACGGGGAGAGTGCCGGTTTCGGCATCACCAGCATGCGACAACGGATCAGAGGGGTGGGCGGCCACGTCACGATGCAAAGCACGCTCGGCGACGGGACAGCCGTGAGTGCGCGGGTTCCGGCGATCACTCCGGTAGGAACGGGAGACCAGGAGGTGGGCTATCGATGATCCGGCTTGTCATCGTCGACGACCACCCGATCGTGCGGGGCGGACTTCGTGACACCTTCTCTCAGGCCGAGGACATCCTTGTCGTCGGCGAGGCGGGTGAGGGCCTTGTCGGCATCGACCGTGCGATCACGAGCGCGGCCGATATCGTCCTGATGGACCTGCGGATGCCCGGCATGGACGGTGTCACCGCCACGGCGGCACTGAGCAAGCGGGCCCCTGCCATCAAGGTTCTCATCCTCACCACCTTCGACAGTGAGAGCGACGTCTTGCCTGCGATCGAGGCGGGAGCCGTCGGATATCTGCTCAAGGACGCTCTGCCGGAGGACCTTATGTCAGCCGTGCGTGCGGCCGCGCGTGGCGAAACCGTTCTCGCCCCATCGGTGACGCAGCACCTGGTGGGTCGCGTGCGCAGACCCGGCGCCAGCACGCTCACCGACCGGGAGAAGGACGTCTTGCACCTGGTTGCCAATGGCTACTCGAACCGCGAGGCGGCCTCGGCGTTGTTCATCGGCGAAGCCAGCATCAAGACGCATCTGCAGCACATTTACGACAAGCTCGGTGTTCGTGATCGGGCCTCTGCGGTCGCTGAGGGATACCGCCGCCGCCTGCTCACGTGATCCGTCCACGTGAACCTCGGTAGCGCGCAGTCCGGTGGACGATGCCACCGGCTAGCGACACAGTGCCGTGCGAGCATTCCAGTGTGCTGAGCGACGTCAGGCGCCACCAGTCCGGTGACCCGACGCGAGGATCCCGGCCAGGTCGGCGAGACGAGCGGCTTGGTATCGGGCCAGCGCGAGCACGTGCTCATCGGGGGGACCCTCGCCGACGATCGCGCTGACACCGTAGGGGTTTCCGCCGGCCGCATGGGACAGGTCGTAGTCGACGTACCCGGTGGGCACGATGATCGAGCCCCAGTGGAACAGAGTGTGGTACAGAGCCAACAGCGTTGACTCTTGGCCACCGTGGCGCTCATCGCTGGTCGTGAATCCGGTGGCAGGCTTATCGGCCAGGTGCCCCGCCCCCCAGACGGCACTAGTGGTGTCCAGGAACTGGCGCAGTTGGGCTGCGGGTTGTCCGAATCGTGTGGGGGCTCCCAGAACGAACCCGTCGGCCCAGACGAGATCGTCAGGACTGGCGGTCTCGAGATGTTGGGTTTCGCGGAGGTGGGCATCCCAGGCCGAGTTCTTCTCGATGACCTCGCGAGGGGCGAGTTCTGCGACGCGCCGCAGGCGTACCTCGGCACCGACCTCCCGAGCACCGGATACGAAGGCCTCGGCGATTGCATGGTTCGCGCCGGTGGAGGAGTAGTAGATGACTGCGATGCGGCTCATGGATGCCTCCCATATTTTGTAGAACGTCATTGCACTATAGCGTACTGTAAAGTACTGGAGTCACCATGGGAGGTGGAGGGTATGGCGGCACGCGGTCGACCTCGCGATAACGCGGCACGGGAGCGGATCGTTGCGGCGGCAACCGATCTGTTCGTCCGCGACGGGTACGTGGCCACCACGATCGGCATGATTGCCCAACAAGCGCGGGTAGCGGTCAAGACCATCTACTCCGCGTACACCAACAAACTCGGGGTGCTGTCCGCCGTCCATGACACGTCGGTGGCGGGCGGGAGCGAACCACTTCCGCTCTTGGAGCACGAATGGGTTCACGCCGTCGCCGCAGCAGAATCGGTCCAGGCCGGCTGGGAGCGAGCCGCGACAGAGCTCGCCGTGTCGACGGCCCGCGCGGCCCCTGTTCTCGCGGTGATCCACGCTGCCGCTGCTGACCCTGAGGTGGCGAGGCTGCTGAGTGATCTGCGCCGACAGCGCCTCCAGTTCAGCCGTGGCATGGCCAGGGTTCTCGCCGGACTTCCCGGCGCCGCACCCGATCGGGTGGAGCGCGTCGCCGATGTCCTCTACGCGGTTCTGAGCTGCGAGTCCTACACCCTGTTCGTCACCGAACGCGGATGGGCCCTTGAGCTCTGGCGCGACTGGGCGCACGGCGTCGTGCTCACAGAGCTCTGACCCACGTGAGATCTGCGCACCAGCATTCGACCCATCGCCTCGCCTCCCGGGAAGAACCTCGGAGTCCGGGCACCGTCCAGATCCGGCGAGCACGAACCGTCAACGGGTCACATCGGCCTTGTCGTCACCGCTCCGTCGACGCCGCATCGGTCGGGCTCGCCACCATCGACTCGGCGAGAGCGCGCACCAGGGGGCTCTGCGGCTGCGTGCCGGGGAGGGCGAGCACGATCGGCACCTGCACCTGCGGATCCGTCAGCCCGATGAACGTCAGGTGCGTGGTGCCACCGGAGGCCGTCGCCCACCGATCCGGGATCACACTGGCCCAGCACCCGGTGTTCACCAGCGCGAACAGGGACGCAACGGAGTCAGTCTCGATACTGATCTCGGGCTGGACGCCGGCCGTCGCGAAGGCATCGGTCATCGCCGAGACACCGTGGATGGACGTCTCCAGCACCGCCAGCGGGTAGCGCGATGCCTCCTCCCAGGTCATGGAGTCGCCCTGGTGGGATACCAGTGAGTCCGAGGCCAGGAACGTCCACGTCTCGCGGTACAGCTCCTGCTGCGTGAGGCCGGGCTGCGCATCGAAGGGATAGCAGATACCCGCATCGAGCTCGAAGGCATCGAGGCGCCGCACGATCTCCTCGGTCGAGAGCTTGGTATCGATCGTCACCGACGCCAACGGATGCTCGTCGCAGAACCTCGCCAGCACTCCGGCAACCGTGGTGGACGCCGACGGCACCACCCCGATGCTCAACCGGCCCTGCAGCCCGCTGCGCATGGTCGTCGCCTCCATCTCCAGGGCGTCCCGGTCGGCAAGCAGACGACGGGCCCACACGACGAGGCGCTCCCCCTCCGGCGTCAGGCCCTCGAAGGCGTGCCGCCGGCGCACCAGCGGCACCTGCAGTTCCTCCTCAAGCTTGCGCAGACCGTCCGACAGCGTCGGCTGGGACACACGACAGGACTGCGCGGCCCGCGCGAAATGCCGCTCCCGGGCAACGGCGACGAAGTACTCGAGTTGGCGCAGCAGCATGGCTTCACCCTAATGAGCCACCGGCGGGACTGAAGCCCCTGGGGGCAGGTGATAGACGCTCCCTATCATCAGGCAGGGGGCGCCGATTGCACCCCCGTCGGCGGCTGACGAGAATCCCTCTGCCAGCCCGAGCGAAAGGTGCATCGTGTCCCAGATCCCTCCTGCCCTGTCCGATCCCCTGACGACCAAGGGAACCGCCTACACACGGGAGGAGCGAGCCAGCCTCGGACTCCTGGGTCGCTTGCCCTCCGCCGTCGAGACCCTCGATCAGCAGGTTGCCCGCTGCTACAACCAGCTGTCCTCGTACGAGACCGACCTGCAGAAGTACATCTACCTCGATCAGCTCCACAACCGGAACGAGATCGTCTACTACCGCCTGCTGACCGATCACATGAAGGAACTGCTGCCGATCGTGTACGACCCCACGGTCGGGGAGGCCATCAAGAAGTGGTCCCGGGATTACCGCCGCACCCGTGCGGTGTTCCTGTCGATCGATCGGATCGAGGACATCGAGGCCTCCTTCGATGAGCTCGGACTGGGTCCCGACGATGTCGATCTGGTGGTCTGCTCGGATGCCGAGGAGATCCTCGGGATCGGTGACTGGGGTGTCAACGGCACCGATATCTCCGTCGGCAAGCTCGCGGTGTACACCGCCGCCGCGGGGATCGATCCCGGCCGCACCGTCGCGGTGAACCTCGACTGCGGGACCAACAACGAAGAGCTGCTGAACGACCCCGCCTACCTCGGTAACCGCCACTCCCGGGTCCGCGGCGAAGCGTACGATTCGTTCATCGACACCTACCTCGAGGTCGCCGCGAAGAAGTTCCCGAACGCCCTTCTGCATTTCGAGGACTTCGGCCCCTCGAACGCGCGCCGCATCCTCGTGGACAACGCCGATGCCTACCGGATCTTCAACGACGACATGCAGGGCACCGGCGCGATCGTGATGGCGGCCGTCATCTCGGGGATGCGGGTGAGCGGCCAGACGTTCGCCGACCAGCGCCTCGTGGTGTTCGGAGCGGGCACCGCCGGGACCGGCATGGCCGATCAGATCCACGCCGGGATGCTCCGAGCGGGCCTCTCCGATGACGAGGCGACCTCCCGCATCTGGCTGGTCGACATCAACGGACTGGTCACCGGTGACATGGACGACCTCCCTGACTACCAGCAGGTCTACGCTCGACCGGCCGACGAGGTGGAGGACTGGAACCGCACCGACAGCACCATCGGGCTGCTCGAGGTCATCCAGCGCACCCAGCCCACGATCCTCATCGGCACCTCCACCGACCACGGCGCCTTCACCCAGGACGTCGTGGAGGCCATGTGCGCGGGCGTGGAGCGGCCGATCATCCTTCCCCTGTCCAACCCCACGGAGAAGATCGAGGCGATGCCCTCGGACATCATCCCGTGGAGCAAGGGAAAGGCCCTGGTTGCCACCGGGATCCCGGTGGACAACGTGGAGTACGACGGCACCAGCTACACCATCGGCCAGGGCAACAACGCCTTGCTCTACCCGGGTCTCGGCCTCGGCACCATCGTCGCCGGGGCGCAGCATGTCACCGATGGCATGCTCCTCGCAGCCGCCCGGGCCGTCGCCTCGCAGGTCGATCCCGTCTCCCCGGGCGCCTCCCTGCTGCCGGATGTGGCGAACCTGCGAGCATCCTCGGCGACCGTCGCTGTCGCTGTTGCCCGGCAGGCCGCTGAGGACGGCGTGGCCACCCGGACGCATGATGACCTGGTCCAAGCGGTGCAGGACGCCATGTGGCAGCCCACCTACGACGACTGACCCCGAGGGCGTCCAGCCGTGCGTGATGCACGCGTGCACCGCGCGGTCGCGGACGCGATCGAGGTCCTCCATACCCACGGCAGTACGACCCAGTCGACGCTCGATGATCTGGAGAGGCTGAACCGTCTCCTCGGCACCCGGTAC
>JAUNUA010000078.1:3455-9629 GCA_030538435.1 Brachybacterium sp. | reverse complement strand
CGACATCCAGGTGGGGCAGCGCCCGGAACTCGAAGTGCACGGTGGCGGCATCCGGGACCGTGTTCTGCGCGATGCCACCGGCGATCACGTTGGTGCCCCCGGTCGACCACGCGACCGGGAACGCCTCATCGCGCGGCCCGTTGTCGCGGAAGTCGTCGATGATCTCCCGGTGGTACCACTGGGTGAACTCCGCGGCGTAGCGAATCGCGTTCAGGCCGCGCGGCAGCAGGCTGGAATGCGCGGCGATCCCGCGGAACTCGGCCCACAGGGAGTTCATCGACTTGTGGGCCGGTACCGCCCGCATCGTCGTGGGCTCCCCGACGAAGGCGACCGCCGGGCGGATGCCGAGCTCCTCGAGCTGGTCGACGAGCGCGCGGGCACCATTGCAGGTCACCTCCTCCTCCCAGGTCGCGGCGACGTAGATCGGCTGGGTGCGGCGAGCCTGCTGAAACTCCGGGGCGAGGGCCGCGGCGATCGCGAGGTAGGACTTCATGTCGGCGGTGCCGCGGCCGTACAGGCGCCCGTCGCGCTCCGTGGGGGTGAAGGGATCCGTCGTCCACGACTGTCCGGTGACCGGCACGCAGTCGGCGTGCCCGGCCAGCAGCACGCCCCGCCGCGTGGGATCCTCCGGGTCGACGAAGAGCCCGGCTGCGTCGGCGTCGTCCGACACCGGCCGGCCGGTGTCCTCGGAGACCTCGTCGGCCTCGTCCTCGACGGTCGCGGGGAAGACAGCGATCAGGTTCGCGTTCTTCGGGTCATCCTCAGCGAACAGGTGCACCTCGGCGCCGGCGTCCTCGAAGACGCGCTGCAGCAGGTCGATCGCGGGACGGTTCCCGATGTCGGAGGTGGTGTCCAGGGCGACGAGCGCCTCGATCAGGTCGCGCGGCGTGCGGGGCAGGGGGGCGGCTGCGTCAGTGGTCATGCCTCCAGCGTAGGGCGGTCGGCTGATGCCCGGGTCGGCGCCGCGGTTCGCCGTTACGGTGGACGCATGGCGACGCAACTTCCGTACGGTTCCTGGCCCTCCCCGATCTCCGCCGAGCTGCTGGCGACCGGTGGCACACAGCTGGGCGGTCCGCGCTTCGTCGGCGAGGAGGTGTGGTGGACCGAGGGCATCGCCGCGGAGGGCGGCCGTCAGGCCATCGTCCGCACCGACGGTCCCGCAGAGGCTGCGGGGGAGCGGCGCGTGACCGTGCTGCCCGCCCCGTTCAACGCCCGCACGCGCGTCCATGAGTACGGCGGGTCCTCCTGGACGGCGCTGCCCGGGGATGACGCCGACGAACGGCCGCTGGTGGTGTTCACGAACTTCGCCGACCAGCGGGTGTACGCCCTGGTCGAGGGGGAGGAGCCGCGGCCGCTCACACCCGTCGGCCCCGAGGTCGAGACCGCCGGTGGGCCGTCGCTGCGCTGGGCGGATCCCACCCCGGTGACCCGTGCCGACGGCACCCGGGAGGTGTGGTGGATCTGCGAGGACCACACCGGTGGCGAGGAGGGGCCGCGTCGCGACGCGAACGGTGCCCCGCACATCGAGCGGTACGTCGCCGCGGTGCCGCTCGACGGCTCGGCTGCGGAGGATATCGGCGCGATCCGGCGCGTGACGCCGTCCTCGCGCTTCGTCGCGCATCCGCGGTTGAGCCCGGACGGCTCCCAGGTGGCGTGGATCAGCTGGGAGCATCCGCAGATGCCGTGGGACGGCACCGAGCTGCACCTCGCCCCCGTGGAAGCGGACGGCAGCGTCGGTACGGGCATCGTCGTTGCCGGTGACACCACCACCTCGGTGCTGCAGCCGGAGTGGCTGGATGACGAGCGCCTGGTCTTCGTCTCCGACGCCTCGGGCTGGTGGAACCCGTGGATCCGCGAGGCCGACGGGTCGGTGCGCCCGCTCGTGGAGCGCGCCGAGGAGTTCGCCGGACCGATGTGGATGCTCGGCATGAGCTGGTTCCAGGTCCTGGACGCCGACCGGCTGCTGGTCCGGCACGGCACGGCGACCACGGCGCTCGGCATCCTCGACATCCGCGACGCGGAGATCACTGACCTGGACCTGCCGCTCACCTCCATCGGCAGCGCCGCAGCCAAGAGGGACGGGACGCTGCTGCTGGCCGGGGCCTCACCGACACATTTCCCGGCGATCTGGAGGGGACGCCTGACCGGTGAGGCGACGGTCGCAGACCTGCGGATCCTGCGGTCCTCACGCAACGACGCCCCGGATGCGTCCGTGCTGCCCACCCCGGAGCCGATCGAGGTGCCGCTCGCGGATGGCGGGGTGGTCCACGCGATCCTGTTCCGGCCCCACCACGAGGGCTGCGCCGGGGAGGACGGGGAGCTGCCGCCGTACGTGGCGCGCGTCCACGGCGGCCCGACCGCCCAGGTCCCGGCGGTGCTGCACCTGCCCACCGCGTACTACACCTCCCGCGGCATCGGCGTGGTGGAGGTGAACTACGGCGGCTCCAGCGGCTTCGGACGCGCCTACCGCGAGAGGCTCACCGGGCAGTGGGGGGTGGTCGACGTCGCCGACACGGTCGCGGTGATGGAGCACCTGGTCGAGGCCGGTATCGCCGATCCGCAGCGGCTCGGCATCGAGGGCGGTTCGGCCGGCGGGTGGACGACACTGGCGTGCCTGACCCGCACCGACACCTTCACGGCGGGAGTCTCCAGCTTCGGCGTCGCGGAGCTCGAGGACTTCATCTCCGACACCCACGACTTCGAGTCGCGGTACATCGACGGGCTGGTGGGCCCCTACCCCGAGCGGCGCGACCTGTACGTGGAGCGGGCGCCGCTGAGCCACGTCGATGAGCTCGACTGCCCGGTGCTGCTGCTGCAGGGGGATGAGGACCGGATCGTCCCGCCGAGCCAGTCGGAGAAGTTCGCCGACGCGCTCGCCGCGAAGGGCATCCCCCACGCGTACATCCTGTTCGAAGGGGAGCAGCACGGCTTCCGCCGCGCGGACTCGATCATCCGCGCGACGGAGGCTTCCCTGTCGTTCTACGGCCAGGTGTTCGGGTTCTGCCCCTTGGACGTGCCGGTCCTCGAGCTGACCGCCGGGGAGTGAGCGCTCCCGCGCCGGCCGAGCCTCAGCAGGCGACGGTGGTGCGCTTCGGGACCTTCTTGTACGAGCAGCGTTCCAGCAGTTTGCCCTGAGCGTTGAACGTGCGCGCCGTGTCGCCGTCGTTGTTCCAGATGTAGGACTTCTTCCCCCAGTACAGCGTGCTCGCGGTGTTCTTCCCGTGACCGGAACGAATGGTCACCGTCTTCCCGGCGCCAAGTTTGAAGCCCTTGGGGAACGCGAAGCGCTGCGGGCGCTCATCCCGGATCACGTACCCGGTGAGGTCCAGCGTCCGGGCCGAGGTGTTCTTCAGCTGGATGAACTCCTGGTTGTACCCCCGGTTGTTCGGCTGATCCCGGCCGACGGGGTCGTAGTGGATCTTCACGATGTCCAGCGGCTTCACGACGGCCGCCTCGGCCGACGGGGCGGCTGCGAGGGGCCCTGTGAGCAGTAGCGCCAGGGCGGCGAGGAACGTCAGGGCGATACGGGGGATGCGGGTGCGAGCCACGGTGGTCTCCGGTGCGGGATGGGGCCGATGAGGGGCGCGACGGGCTGCTCGGCGCTTCCCCGCGGCGCGGGGCCCGCTTCGACGTCCAGGGGCCGACGGGGCCGGCCGGTGGTCGAGTCCGGTGCGCTCCCATCCTAGATCCGGCTCACGCCCCCGGGCCATCCCCCGTGCCCGGCCGGTTGCGCACCCGACCGCCTCCTCACGGCCGTCCAGGTCACGGCAGCGGCAGCCCCAGGTTCTCCCGCAGCGTCGACCCGGTGTACTCGCTCGGGTACACCCCGCGCTCCTGCAGCCGCGGCACCAGGTGGTCCACGATGTCGTCAATACCGCTGGGCACCAGCCACGGGGTGATGTTCAGCCCGTCGATCGCGCCGAGGTGCGCGAACTCGGCGAGCTGCTCGGCAACGGCATCGTAGGACCCGGTGAACGTGGCGCGCCGGGACTCCCGTGCGCGGGCGAACTCCAGGATCGACTGGCCCTTCTCCGCCGCCTCCTCGCGCCAGGCGCGGGTGAGCTCCTCCGCTTTCGCGAACTGGAACCCGGCGCCGCGCGTCACCCCGGACTCTTGCACCTCCGGCGGGACATCCGGCAGCGGCCCGTCGGGGTCGAAGTCCGAGAGGTCCCGGCCCCAGTACTGCTCCAGCAGCGCGATCGCCTGCTGGGGCCCCACCTGGTGCTCTCGCACGAACCGCAGTTTCTCGGCCGCTTCGGCGTCCGTGGGTGCGAGCACGAACTCGGCTCCGGGCATGATCTGCACGGCCTGCGGGTCACGGCCCGCCGCGAGGGTCCGATCGACGATGTCGCGGCGGAAATCGATCGCTGCGTCCAGCGTCGCGAAGGGGGAGAAGATGACGTCGGCGGTGCGGGCCGCGAAGTCGCGACCCTCGGGGGAGACCCCCGCCTGGAACAGCACCGGCTCGCCCTGGGCGGAGCGGGGCAGGGTGCCGCGGGCGCGCACGCGATAGTGCGGGCCGTCATCGTCGATGTCCTCTCCGCGCCAGACGCGGCGGGCGAGGTCCACGACGCGGGCGGCATGGGTGTACCGCTCGGCGTGATCGAGGTACCCGCCGCGCCGGAAGTTCTCCCCTGTCCAGGCGTTGTCCGTGGTCACAACGTTCCACGCGGCGCGCCCCCCGGAGAGCAGATCCAGGCTCTGCAGGCGCCGGGCAAGGTCCACCGGGTCGTTGTAGGTGGTGTTCTGGGTGGCGACCAGGCCGAGGTGCCGGGTCACCGAGGCCAGAGCCGCCAGGAGCGTCTGGGCATCGGGCCGTCCCGCGACGTCGAGCTCGAAGGGCACGTCCCGGTGCTCCCGCAGGCGCAGCCCCTCGCCGAGGAAGAACGCGGAGAAGATGCCCCGTTCCGCGGTGCGCGCCAGGGTGGCGAAGGAGTCCCAGGCGAGCTGATCGCCGCTCTCGGGCAGCCGCCACACGGTTGAAGAATTCACGCCCTGGAAGAACACCCCGAAGCGGAGGCCACCGGAAGGGGTGTGGGCCGGGTGGATGGGGGCATGCAGCGTGGTGGGGGCGCTCATGCGGGAACTCCTTCGGTGCGGGCGCGGTCGGCGCGGCGGGCGATGTCGATGGTGACCTCGGGGCGGGTGAGGCCCAGCAGCTCCCGGGCGCTCGCCCCGACGGGACCGTCGGGGGCGATCAGTCCGCGTTCGCGCAGGGATTCAGCGGCCCGCGCGAACGAGGCGGTGACCTCGCGCAGTCCGGCCTCGCCGCGGGCGGTGACGGTATCCGTGATCGCGGCGGGATCCGGCCGCAGACGTACCGCCCGGGGGACCTGATCCGCGGTGGCCTCCTCGAGGCGGGTGGCAAGCTCGTCCTCGACGCGCTCTGCGGCGACCCCTCGCAGGTCGACCTCCTGATCCCAGACGATTCCATCGGCCCGCGCGGTGACGGTCTCCTCGCCGATCACCCCCCGCTCTGGCTCCGCGACCAGAATCGGCACCTGGCCCTGCGGGGGCCGCGGGGTGATGGCCGGTCCGCGCACCCGGAAGGTCGCGGCCTCAACGTCCACGTACTGCAGACGCGCCGCGTCGACATAGCGACCATGCTCGAGATCGCGCACCACGGCGTTATCGGCCCAGGAGTCCCACAGCAGTCGCAGGGTGCGCAGCACGTCGTCGACCTCGCGGGCCGTTGCGGCCGCATCGAGCGGCTCGCGACCCACCGCCTGCGCCTGCGCGATCGCCAGAGCCGACCCGGCAGGGTCCGCCCCCACCAGGTAGCCCGCGCGACCAGCGGAGATGTGGTCGAGGCTCGCGAGCTGCGTCGCCAGATGGAAGGGCTCGACATACACCGCATCGGTGTGCGGAAGCAGCAGCAGGCGCTCGGTCGTCGGGGCGAGGAAGGCGGCGAGGTGCACGGGATGGAGTGCCCCGTCGCCGAGGGTGACGCCGTGGATGCCGGCCGTCTCGACCTCCCGGGCCAGCGCCGGCAGGGCCGCCGACACCTCGGGTGCGGTGGGGAGCTCCACGAGCAGCAGGGGAGCGGTGGAGGGTTGGGTGGGGGTCTGGTTCAAGGGTTCTCCTGAGTGTGGACGCGGGAGGAGGTGAGGGCTTCTTCCTGCAGGCCCCAGCGCTCCAGGACCTGGGCGTAGGTGCCATCGGCGATGAGTCGTT
>JAUNUA010000078.1:0-3355 GCA_030538435.1 Brachybacterium sp. | reverse complement strand
TGCAGGCCCCAGCGCTCCAGGACCTGGGCGTAGGTGCCATCGGCGATGAGTCGTTCGATGGCTTGGGAGGCGAGGTCGGCGAGGCCGCTGCCGCGGACGAAGGTGCCGGCGACCAGGGTCTCGTCGGGCCAGCCGGCGTTGACGGTGCCTTGCGTGAGGACGTCGTCGCGGACGGAGGCGGTGTAGGTGAGGGTCGCGTAGGGCGCGAAGTAGGCGTCCACGCGGCCCGCACCGAGCGCGAGGAGCACATCGGCGTCATTGGAGTAATGCCGCAGTTCGGCGGGCTCCTGGCCATCGGCGGTGAGCTGGTCGTTCCAATCGGTGAGGATGCGCTCCTGGTTGGTGGCGGCGCTGACCGCGATGATGCGTCCGCTGATGGAGGCGGGGTCGCCGAGCTCGAGCCCGGAGTCCGTGGTGACGAGGAAGGTCATGAACGCCGCCCGGTAGGACGCGAAGTCGTACCGCTCGAGACGCTCGTCATTCACGCCCACGTTGGAGAACACCGCGTCGTAGTCACCGGCCTCGAGCTTCAGCGGCCAGGTGTCCCAGCTGGTGAGCTGATGCTCGAAGTCGAGACCGAGGGTGTCGGCAACCAGGCGGGCGATGTCGACCTCGCTGCCCAGGGTGGTCGAGTTGTCATCCGCGAGGAAGGTGAGCGGCGGGGTGGTGGCGGTACCGCCGACCACCAGGGTTCCCCGTTCCGCGAGCTCGGGCGGGACGCGGGAGGCGAGCTCCTCATCGGCCTCGGCGCGCAGCGGCTCCTGGCTGCCGGAGGTGTCGATGGTGGTCTCCGCGGTCGTCTCCCCGTCGGCCGCTCCGGCGGCCTCATCCCCTGATCCGCCGGCGGCGGGGGTCGAGCTGGGGTCGGCGCAGGCGGCGAGGGCACCGAGCGGCAGCAGCAGGCCGCCGGCGGTCGCTGCTCGTCGAGTGGGGCGGGGCAGGGGGGTCATCGGGCATGCTCCTTCACGGGAGAGGCAGACGTTTCGGGGGTGGGGTCAGGAGAAGGGGACCGGTCGGCGGCGTGGTCGACGCGGGCGAGGAAGGCGCGGGTCCGTGGGTGCGCGGGGGCGTCGATGACCTGGGCGGGTGGGCCCTGCTCGAGGATCACGCCACCGTCCATGAACACCACCCGGTCCGCGACCGAGCGGGCGAAGGACACCTCGTGGGTGACGATCACCAGGGTCGATCCGGCGGAGGCGAGGTCGCGGATCACCGCGAGGACCTCCTCGACCAGCTCCGGGTCCAGGGCGCTGGTCGGCTCGTCGAACAGCAGCACCGCCGGGTCGAGGGCCAGAGCGCGGGCGATCGCCACGCGCTGCTGCTGTCCACCGGAGAGCTGACGCGGATAGACATCGGCCTTGTCCGCGAGCCCCACCCGCTCCAGCAGCTCCCGCGCGCGGTCGCGGGCCTCCGCTCGCGGGATCTTCAGTGCCCGCTGCGGGGCTTCGGCGATGTTCTCCAGCGCGGTCATGTGGGCGAAGAGATGGAAAGCCTGGAAGACCATCCCGACGGCGGTGCGCCGGCGCAGGACCTCCCGTTCGGGCAGTTCGTGCAGGACATCGCCCACGCGGCGGTACCCGATGAACTCGTCATCCACCGTCACGAGGCCCGCGTCGACGGTCTCCAGGTGGTTGATCGTGCGCAGCAGGGTGGATTTGCCGGAGCCGGAGGGGCCCAGGATCGCGACCACCTCCCCGGGCGCGATGTCCAGGTCGATGCCGCGCAGGACGGCGAGGTCTCCGAAGGACTTCTCGACGCCGCGGATGCGGATGTGTCCGGTGCTCATGCTCGTCCTTCCGCGCCGCGGGTGCCGAGGCTGCCGAGCCGTGCCCGCAGGCGCTGCAGGGGAGTGGGGGGCAGGGTGCGCAGGGCGCCCTTCGCGTAGTGCCGTTCGATGTAGTACTGCGCGATCGAGAGGGCGGAGGTGATGACGACGTACCAGAGGGTGGCGACCAGCAGCATCGGCAGCACCTGCTGGGTGCGCCCGTAGACCAGTTGGACGGTGAAGAACAGCTCGGCGTGGGCCAGCACGTAGACGATCGAGGTGCCCTTGACCAGCCCGATGATCTCGTTGAAGGCCGGCGGCAGGATTGCGCGCATCGCCTGCGGCAGCACGATGCGCAGGTTCCGGTCGCGCACGGGGATCCCCAGGGCGCTGGCGGCCTCGACCTGGCCGGCGTCGACCGAGAGGATGCCACCGCGGATCAGTTCGGCGGCGTAGGCCGCCTGGTGCAGACCCAGGCCCAGGATCGCGGCGAGCATCGGGGTCATGAGATCGCTGGTGCGGGCCTCGACGAGGGTGAGATCGGTGAACGGCACACCGAGGCTGAGGTACTGGTAGAGGTAGCCGAGGTTGTACCAGAGCAGGAGCTGGACCAGCAGCGGCGTGGAGCGGAAGATCCACGAGAACGTCCAGCTCACACCGGCGACCAGCGGCGAGGGGGACAGCCGCATCAGCGCAAGCAGCAGCCCGAGGGTGAAGCCGATGACGCCCGCGAGGACGGTCAGGCGCAGGGTCTCGCCGAGGCCCCGCAGGATCGATTCGGCGAAGAACCACTCGGCGACGACTCCCCACTCCCAGCGAGGGTTCGTCACGAAGGACGTGAGGACCGCAGCGACGATCAGCGCGGTGACGACGCTGAGCGCGAGCCGTCCGGGATGACGGGCTGGAACCACGGTGAGCCGTGCAGGGGTCGAGGTCGGTCCATCGCCGGTGGGCGGGGGAGGTGTGCTGGGCGGGGGCGCCGTGGCCCGGGGGCTGGTGGCAGGGGAGGCGGTCATGGGGACCTTCCGGTGGGTGCAGCGAGAGTGCGGCTCGGGCGACGGAATGGCGTTGTGTGAACGCCACACCTACATAGGTTGCGGTTAGGGAATCTATAAGTGACGCTAATGCCATGGCAAACTTACCGGCCCCGAGCATCCACACGCCGTCATACCCGCACGTCAGCGGGGAATCCGAGATGACCAGCGTCGATGGCGCGAGCCCCGTACGCCTCGTGCTGGTGGGTGCGGGACCCCGAGGACTCGGCATCCTGGAGCGCCTCGCTGCCAACGCTGCTGATCACCCGGAGCTGCTCACCGGACGGCGCCTGCAGATCGATCTGGTGGACCCGCACATGCCCGGCGCGGGCAGGATCTGGCGGGCCGACGGCCACGAGCTGCTGCTGATGAACTCCCGCGCCGCGGACGTCACCATGTTCACCGATGACTCCGTCGCCATGGACGGACCTGTCCGCGAGGGCCCCACCCTGGCGGAGTGGGCCGAGGGCATCCGACGGGGCAGCATAGACGCCCCGACCGCGGGCACCGAGCGGCTACGGGAGATCCATGACCTCCCCCCCACAACCTTCGCCTC
>JAUNUA010000077.1 GCA_030538435.1 Brachybacterium sp. | reverse complement strand
GCCGGGGACGATGTCAGCGGAGCGCGATGTCGGCGTTCTCTCCTCAGCGGAGGGCGCCGGCCTCCTCCGCTCGAGCCGCGGCCGCGAGTTCCTCCCCGGTGGACAGCAGCCGCCCGGCCTGCGCCGTGAGGCCCTCCTCGGAGTCCAGGTGCGCGGTGCCGTACGCGCACAGCATCATCACGGCGGCCGCCCGACCGAGCGCCACCGCGAGATCCCCGGTGAACACGCCGCGCAGAATCTCATCGACGCTGCGACGCACCCCGTCGACGTCCGGTGGCTCGCTGAGCCCGGCCAGGTAGCGCAGCCCCGGCACGGTGCGGCTGCCTTCGCGGTAGCGGCGCACGACGTCGTGGGCGTCCCGGTGTGCCCACGAGTGCAGCACGTACAGGCGCCACAGCGCCCCGGGCAGGCTGACCGCGGGCGCTCCGGACCACAGCTCTGCGAGGTCCTCCAGCCCGTCGGTGCGGGCCAGGCGCACCACCCGGTCCACGATCCCGGGATCGGTGTCTGCGCGCACCCCGGCGAGCAGCGCGTCGGCGCTGCGGTGCGCGAGATCCGCAGTGGCCTGCGGATCGGGCTCCCCGGGGATCTGATCCTGCTGATGCGGGGTGAGGGACGCGGGGCGACGGAATCGTGGGGTCATCGCCTCGGTCAACGCGTCGTCGGTGATGGCTATTCCGCGGAGTTCCGGTCAGAATGAGGCAACCCGACCGATGAGGGAGATGCTCGTGGACGCTCTGATGATGACGCTCGGCTCGGGCGGGGTCAGCGGTCTGCGCCCCTACTTCATGGTGTTCGTTCTCGGCATCGCCGAGCGGTTCTTCGACATCGCCGCCATCCCCGACGTCTTCGCCCGCACCGACGTCCTGGTGATCACCGCGATCCTGCTGGTCGTCGATTTCGCCGCGGACAAGGTGCCGTTCCTGGACTCCTTCTGGGACCAGCTGAACACGGTGGTGCGTCCGATCGCCGGGGGTGCGATCGGCTACCTCGTCGGTGGGGAGACCGACACCACCACTGCGATCGTGATGGCGGCTCTCGGCGGCGGGGTGGCGTTCGGAGTGCACGCCGCGAAGACCACCGCGCGGGCCGCGGTGAATCTGTCCCCGGAACCGGTCTCCAACGCCGTGGTCAGCAGCATCGAGGATGTGGTGGCCCTCAGCCTCGGACTGATGGTGGTGGCGGTCCCGGCCATCGCGGGGCTGCTGGCGCTGCTGCTGCTCGCGGCCGGTATCTACCTGGCGATCCGTCTGCGCCGGATGTACCGGAACGTGCGGGACCGCGCGCGGGCCATGCGCGCACGCCGGGCCGGCATCGGACCTGATGAGGCGCCGCCGCTGCGCTGAACCGCCGCTGTGCTGAGCGGCCGTCACGGTGCCGCGCACCGGCGACGCCATTCAGCGCGCCCCGAGGCCCCGCAGTCGCATCACGGTGGCGGCTGTTCGCTCAAGATTCTCCGCCCCCGCGGCAAGCAGCGCATCGAGGTCCCCGGCCTCGTGGACCATGGGGACCAGGGCGTCGACACCGTGGGAGAGCAGGACCTCGGCGTCCCGGGAGATGCGCCCAGCGATCACCACGCATGGCGCCCCCGCCTCCCGTGCGATGGCGGCGACTCCGGCCGGGGTCTTGCCCGCGAGGGTCTGCGCATCGACTGCCCCCTCGCCGGTGAGCACCAGGTCGGCGCCGGCGACGGCCGCGTGGAGGCCGACGGTGTCGGCGACCAGGTCCACCCCGGGTCGCAGCGATGCCCCGAGGAAACCCAGCAGCGCGTAGCCGAGGCCGCCCGCGGCGCCCGCCCCGGGCTGCTGGGCGATCGTCTCGGTGTACCCGGCGACTGCGGCGATCCGGGCAAGGGCCGCGTCGAGCTCTTCGACCTGCCCGGGGCCGGCGCCCTTCTGCGGGCCGAACACTGCGGCAGCCCCGTCCGGGCCGGTCAGTGGATTGGTGACGTCGCTTGCGACGTCCACGGTGACCTCTCGTAGGCGGGGGTCCAGACCCTCCAGGTCGATCTGCGTCACGGCGCCGAGGTGCCGCGGCACGGGGTCCAAGGTCTCGCCGTCCGCGTCCCGGAACCGCGCGCCCAGAGCGTGCAGCATGCCGGCGCCGCCGTCGGTCGTGACGGACCCGCCGAGCCCGATCACCAGGTGCCGCGCCCCGTCGTCGAGGGCTGCGCGGATCATGCGTCCCACCCCGAGGGAGGTGGCACGCATCGGGTCCCGGTCATCCCGGGCGATCTGGTCGAGACCCACGGCGCTCGCCACCTCGAGGATCGCGCGGTCGCCATCGCGGGCGATCACGGCCTCCACCGGCCGGCCGAGGGCGTCCTCGGTCGTGACGCTCAGCCGTCGCGCGTCCAGCGCGCTGGCGAGGGCGTCGGTGAAGCCCTCACCGCCGTCGGACATCGGCAGCAGCACACAGTCGGCGTCGGGGACCACGGCGCGCACACCGCGAGCCATCGCGGCGGCAGCCTCCGGAGCGGTCACGGACTCTTTGAAGGAGTCCGGGGCGATCACTATGCGCAGGGCGCTGGGATCGGACATGGGGGATCCTCTCGGACAGGTCGGCTTCGAGTGCGGCTGGTCAGCTCTTGGAGGCCGTCGCCCATTCCCAGATGTTCAGCCCGGAGTCGCGCGCGTGCTCGTCGATCGCGGTGAGCTCATCCTCGGTGAACTCCAGGTTCTTCAGCGCCCCGAGGCTGTTGTCCAACTGCTCCACGGAGCTCGCGCCGACCAGCGCGGAGGTGACGGTCGCCGGTCCCTGATCGCGCAGCACCCAGGCGATCGCCATCTGCGCGAGCGACTGTCCGCGCTCCTCCGCGATCGCGTGCAGGCCCCGGACGCGGTCCATGACCTCATCGGCGAGCATGTCCTCGTTCATGGCCTTGCCGGTGCGCAGCCGGGAGTCCTCGGGGATCCCGTCGAGGTACTTGTCGGTCAGCAGGCCCTGGGCGAGTGGGGAGAAGGCGATGACGCCGAGGCCCTGTTCCGCGGCGGTGCCCAGCAGGCTGGTGCCGGTCTGCTCCGTGTCCTCCACCCAGCGGTTCAGCATCGAGTAGGAGGGCTGGTGGATCAGCAGGGGAGTACCGAGGTCCTCCATCATTGCGGCGGCCTTGCGGGTCAGCGAGGGGGAGTAGGAGGAGATCCCGGCGTACAGGGCGCGGCCGGAGCGGACCGCCTGGTCCAGCGCCATCATGGTCTCCTCCAGTGGCGTGTCCTCGTCCGGCCGGTGGGAGTAGAAGATGTCCACGTGGTCCAGGCCCATGCGTCCCAGTGACTGGTCCAGGGAGTCCAGCAGGTACTTGCGGGAGCCGCCGTTGCCGTTCGGGCCGGGCCACATCTCGTACCCGGCCTTGGTGGAGATGATCAGCTCATGCCGCCAGGGTGCGAGGTCCTCCCGCAGGAACCGTCCGAAGATCGTCTCCGCGGAACCGGGCGGGGGCCCGTAGTTGTTGGCGAGGTCGAGGTGGATGACACCGCGGTCGACGGCGCGACGGATGATCGCCCGCTGGGTGTCGACGTCCTTGGTGGTCCCGAAGTTCTGCCACAGTCCCAGGGAGATGGCGGGCAGCTTCAGCCCCCACGTCCCGACGCGGCGGTAGGGCATGCTCGCGTAGCGGTCCTCGGCGGGCTGGTATGGGTCGAAGGGGTCCATGGTTCAATCGTTCCTCTCTCCAGGTGCGGGGGAAGTGTCGGGGGCGGCGCTGATGCCATCCGCCCAGAGTCGGGTGAGGGCACCTTCCAGCTGCTGGGCGTCGATGGGGGTGACGGTGAGGACACCCTCGGCGGTCTCCGGTTCGTGGCCGAGCAGCAGGTCGCCGTCGGCGTCGCCGTGGAGCATCAGCCGGTGCAGCTCCTGCTTGGAGCTTCCAGCGTCGACCCGGCGCAGGGACACCGCACGCCCCTCACCCTCGTCAAGGAATGCACGGGTGATGTCGGCAAGGGTGCGGGGCACCTGGTCGCGGTCCTCGAGCGCCGAGACGAGGAAGGTGTCCAGCTCGTCCTGCGTGAGCATGAGGACGGCGTCCCCGGCGGTGACGACGTGGGCGGTGCGCATCGCCTCCCCCTGGGTGAGCGCCATGCCCAGCCACCGGTCCGCGGCGGTGAGGGCGGCGGCGATGATCTGCGCCTCCTCACCCAGCATCCACTGGCCGTCCTCGGACAGCTCCACCTTCCCGCGGGCCCGCAGACCGGAGGCGACCGCGGCACGCACGTGGTCGGCCGCAGCGGGCGGCGCGGAGTGGATACCGAGCTGGCCACGGGTGGTCTCCCCGGCCTCGGTGGGGCGCAGGGACAGCATGAAGTCGATCTCGTAGGCGGAGTAGATGGTCGGGGTGTCGGCGGGGGTCTCACTCACGGGGCCTCCTGGGTGGATATCGGGGCGGGAGGGGAGTCGATGAGCATGGATCCACCCTATGCGTGGCCTCCGACACTCGACGGTTCGGTGGGGATGAGCGTGCAGATCTGCGGGAGCTGCGCGGCGAGCGCGGAATCTAAGGTGGCCAGGCGTCCACGGTGAGGGGCCGCCAGCGCGGCCACGTACGCGTCGGTGACCTGCCGGTGGCCGATCACGTCGGCGAGGTCCACGTCGGCGTAGGGGTGATCGCCCGACCGATGCTCACCACCGGCAGCCCGGTCAGGTCGTCGATCGTGACGGGGGCGGGTTCGTCGATCTGCGCCAGCCCACGGGCGGTGAGCTCTGCGAGCACCGCTGACAGGGATTGCCCCCTCTGGGCGGCCAGCTCCCGGGCACGGCGATGCGTAGCAGAAGGCAGATCCACGGTGGTGCGCACATCTGCATCACAGGTGATGCAGACATGATGCAGTCCGGGTGAACGAGTGCTGCGACGGGTGTCGGAAAGGTCCCGCTACCCTGAAGCCTCCCCACCAGGAGAGGCCCATGATCTTCACCCAGTCCTCCAAGCTGCGCGACGTCTGCTACGAGATCCGCGGACCGGTGCCCGCCGAGGCCGCGCGCATGGAGGCAGCCGGTCACAGCATCATCAAGCTGAACATCGGGAACCCCGCACCGTTCGGCTTCGAGGCGCCCGAAGAGATCCTGGTCGACATGATCCGCCAGCTCCCCACTGCCCAGGGATACTCCGACTCCAAGGGGATCCCGGCGGCCCGTCGGGCGGTCGCCCAGCACTACCAGACGCGAGACATGCCGGGTATCGAACTGGACGACGTGTACCTGGGCAACGGCGTCTCCGAACTGATCCAGATGACCTGCCAGGCGCTCGTCGACGATGGCGATGAGGTGCTGGTGCCGTCCCCGGACTACCCGCTGTGGACCGCCTCGGTCGCGCTCGCCGGCGGACGCGCGGTGCACTACCGGTGCGAGGAGGAGAACCACTGGTGGCCGGACGTCACCGACCTCGCGGACAAGGTCAGCGATCGCACCAAGGCGATCGTCGTCATCAACCCCAACAATCCCACCGGCGCGGTCTATCCGCGCGAGATCCTCGAACAGATCGTCGAGGTCGCCCGCGAGAAGGGGCTGATGATCCTCGCCGACGAGATCTACGACAAGATCCTCTACGACGACGCCGTGCACACGCCGATCGCCTCGCTCGCCCCGGATCTGCTGACCATCACCTACAACGGGCTCTCCAAGGCCTACCGGGTCGCGGGGTTCCGCGCCGGATGGATGGCGCTGTACGGGCCGAAGGACGAGGCGGCGAGCTTCATCGAGGGACTGGATGTGCTGTCGAACATGCGCCTGTGCCCGAACGTGCCTGCGCAGCACGTGGTGGCGACAGCGCTCGGGGGGCATCAGAGCATCAACGAGCTGATCCTGCCCGGCGGGCGTCTGCGCGAGCAGCGCGACGCCGCCTATGAGGGGCTGTCCGCGATCCCCGGGGTGAGCGTGCAGAAGGCCGACGGGGCGCTGTACATGTTCCCGCGGATCGACACCGCGATGTACGCCGTGGACAACGATGAGCAGTTCGCCTACGACCTGCTGCGCGCGAAGAAGCTGCTGGTCACCCAGGGCACCGGTTTCAACTACCCGGTCGCGGACCATTTCCGTCTGGTGACGCTGCCGTCGGTGGAGGTGCTGACCGATGCGATCGCGCGGATCGGCGACTTCTTGGACAGCATCAGGCGCTGAGCATCTGCCCTCCGGGGTGCCTCAGGCCGTGGTGGGGACGCTCGCAGCCTTCTCGCGGGCGATGCGCACCATGTCCTCACGGTCGACGACCTTCACCCGCGGTCGCGGCTCGCCGTCGGCGTCGACCTCCGCGGCGCCGAGCGCGATCTCGTGTGCGTCCAGCGCCGTCCATCCGTCCCAGGTGGTGAACGGCACCCCCTTGCTCTCCAGCAGGCGCAGCACCGAATCGGGTTCCCGGTCGGGGGCGGGGGTGAGGGTCCCGTTCTCGATGTCGTTGGTGAGGCTGGTGATGGTCTCCACCGCGTCGGACTTGGTTGCCCCGATGAGGCCGACGGGCCCGCGCTTGATCCACCCGTTGGCATACAGCCCGGGGATGGGCTCGCCGACGGTGCGGGTGACGCGCCCGGCCTCGCTGGTGATCACACCGCGGGTCGCGTCGTAGGGCACGTCCGGCAGGGGGGAGCCGTGGTAGCCGACCGCCCGGTACACGGCGCCGAGCTCGTAGTCGACGAATTCTCCGGTGCCGGAGAGTCCGCCACCGCCGTCGAGGGCGGTGCGCTCGAAGCGCATCCCGGTGACCTGCCCGTCCTCGCCGAGGATCTCAACCGGCTTGTGCCAGAAGTGCAGGTGGAGGCGCCGGGTGACGGGGCCGCCGTGGGCGTCGGTCGGTTCTTCGCCGGCCGCTTCCCGGCGCTGCTGCTCCGCGAGCCACCCCTCGAAGGTGGAGAAGATCTGATCGGTGCGCTTGTCGGCCCGGATCACATCGCGCTCGGCGTCGGTGATCTGCTCGAAGTCGCGCGGGTCCAGCACGATCTGGACCCCCGCGGGGTGGGCGAGCTCCCGCGCCTCCAGCGGCGAGAACTTGGTCTGGGCGGGGCCGCGCCGCCCGAAGACGTGCACGTCCTTCGTCTTCGCCGCCGCGAGCCCGTCGTAGACGTTCTGGGGGATCTCAGTGCGCAGCAGCTCATCGGCGGACTTCGCGAGCATGCGGGCGGCGTCCAGGGCCACGTTGCCGTTGCCGATCAGAGCGACCTGCTCCGCGGAGAGGTCCCAGGTGCGCGGGTAGTCGGGGTTGCCGTCGTACCAGGCGACGAAGTCCGCGGCACCGTAGGACCCCTCCAGGTCGACACCGGGGATGTCCAGCTGCGCGTCCTTCACCGCACCGGTCGCGAAGACCACCGCGTCGTAGCGCTCCCGGATCTCCTCCAGTGTGAGGTCCGTGCCGAACTCCACGTCACCGAGGAAGCGGATGTCCCCGCGGCCGAGGATCCGGTGCAGCGCCGTGATGATGCCCTTGATCCGCGGGTGGTCCGGGGCGACGCCGTAGCGGATCAGGCCGAAGGGCGTGGGGAGGGCATCGAACAGATCGACCTCGACCTGCAGCTCACCCGACTTCACCTGCGGCGTGCGCATCAGGGTCTCAGCGGCGTACACCCCGGCGGGGCCGGAACCGATGACGGCCAGGCGGAACGGCTGGGGCAGGAACATCGCACCTCGGTCTCTCGAGTCTTCCCGGGCGGCACGAGCCGACCCGGTCACAGAATTACGCTCCACTGTATACGCGAAAATCGCGTCCGTTCAGGGGCGCGGGTCGATGTGAGGGTCAGGCCTCATCGTCGTCCGCATCGCGCACCGGCTTGCGCTGAGCCACCCAGAAGTAGGCGCCGACGAGCACGGCCCCGCCGATGATGTTCCCGAGGACCACCGGCACCAGGTTGCCCCAGGCCGCGGCACCAACGGTGAGCGCCTCCACATCCCCCGGTGTGATCCCGGCCTCGGCGACCGCCTCCGACTGCCAGAAGTCCCCACCTGCGTGCTTGATCAGCAGCCCCATCGGCAGGATGAACATGTTGGCGACGCTGTGCTCCAGACCGGTGGAGACGAACAGGGCGACCGGGCCGATGCAGGCGAGGATCTTGTCGGTGATGGTCTGGCCGGCGTTGGCCATCACCACCGCCAGACACACGACGAAGTTCGCGAGGATCCCCAGCACGAACGCCTCGAACCACCCCAGCTCGACCTTCCCGACTGCGATCTCCAGCGCCGCCAGCCCCCATGCCCCATCGTTGGAGGAGGCCGTCCCGGCTAAGAGCACCAGCGTCGCCACGGCGAACGAGCCGATCAGGTTGCCCACCAGCGAGATCCCCCAGTGCGCGAAGAACGGCACGAGCCGCAGGCGCCCCGAGAGCAGGGACATCGAGCTCATGGTGCTGCCGGTGAACAGGTCCGCACCGGTGATCATGACCAGCATCAGCCCGAGGGAGAACACCACGCCGCCCAGCACCAGCGTCGGACCGTTCGCACCGTCCCCCACACCCTGCTGGCTGGTCACGAAGAACATGAATCCCAGAGCGATGAACGCGCCCCCGGACAGGGAGCGCACGAACATCGTCGACCAGGATGTTTCGGCCTTCGCCTGCATGCCGTCCTCGACGGACTTCGCGATGTCCGGAGGAGACGGGGCGACGGGGGAGTTCTCGGCGTCGGTCATGGGTCCTCCAGGTTCGGGGCGGGCCGCACCGGGATGAGGGCAATGGAGCGGGGCATTCCCGGCGCACCCCGGGCCATCGGGGCGACGATGTCGCCCTGCGCACGATCGTAGCTGGCCAGGGGCCCCCAGGCCCGTTTCAGGGACCGGGATCCTGCGCCCTCGCTAGCATGGCGAGCATGGCCGATCACGACCCCGCCCGACGCTCCGGGCTGCGCGACCCCCGCCTGCAGGCGCTCGCCGAGGAGTCCGGGTACGAGATCCACGAGCGGATCGGCGCCGGGGGGATGGGGATCGTCTACCGCGCGGACGACGCCGACGGACGCGATGTCGCCATCAAGCTGCTGCGCGCCGAGATCGCCGACGACCCGCGCGCCCGCGACCGCCTGGCCCGCGAAGTCCGTGCCCAGCAGCGCGTGACCACCGAGGGCATCGCCCGGATCCTCGACGCGGAGCTCGACTCCGCGGAAGCGTTCGTGGTCACCGAGTTCATCCCCGGCCCCACGCTCGAGGATGCCGTGCGCCGTCACAGCGGGCTCCACCCGGAAGTCGTGCGGGAGATCGGACTGGCGCTCGGGAACGCCCTGCACGACATCCACGACGCCGGCATCGTCCACCGCGACCTGAAGCCCTCGAACATTCTGCTGCGGCACGCGCGCGAGGAGGACCTCGCCGGGTACGACCCCGACGGGGACCGCTTGGACCCCGTCATCATCGACTTCGGCATCGCCCAGGCGGCCGAGGAGTCCCGTCTCACCTCGACGGGCCTGGTGATGGGGACCGCCGCCTACCTCGACCCGGAGGTGGTGCGCACCAACCTCACCAGTTCCCCGGCCGACTGGTGGGCATGGGCCGCGCTCGTCGCCTTCGCCGCGACCGGTCGCGAGCCCTTCGGCAGCGGCCGCGCCGACGTGGTCTTTCTGCGCGCGGAACGCGGGGAGGTCGATGTCGAGGGGATGCCGACGGAGCTCGCGGCCTGGGTGCGTGACGCGCTGCGACCCGAGGTTGCCGACCGCGCCGCGCCGGAGGACCTGCTGGCCCGCCTCGCGGAGCTGGACCTCGACA
>JAUNUA010000076.1:6882-9738 GCA_030538435.1 Brachybacterium sp. | reverse complement strand
CATCTGCAAGAACCCCCGCCACAAGCAGCGTCAGGGCTGAGCGACGACATCAGATCCCGGAGTGGGCGGTGAGGAACGATCCGTCCGCGCAGGGTGATGGTGAGGAGCTCAGCGACAAGGAACACTGCTGAGCGACGACATCAGATTGTCCGCCGCATCAGGCGGCAGGCCCGGACGGGCCACCCCCCGCACTCGCGGGACACAACAGAAGAGGCGTCACCACCCGGATCGGCTCCGCGCCGCGACGGGCCACCCGCAGGACGAAGGCTGCGGCGCACCGGGACTCGGGTCCCACCGTGCGGGGTGACGGCTCAGGCCTTCGAGCACAGTAGGAGCACACACCATGGCACGACTTGTAGGAGTCGACCTTCCGCGCGACAAGCGCACCGAGGTCGCCCTGACGTACATCTTCGGCGTCGGTCGCACCCGCGCGCTGGAGACCCTCGAGGCCACCGGCGTCTCGGGCGACATCCGCGTCAAGGACCTCACCGATGAGCAGCTCGTCCAGCTGCGTGACCACATCGAGGCGAACTACCGGGTCGAGGGCGATCTGCGCCGCGAGGTGGCCGCCGACATCCGTCGCAAGGTGGAGATCGGGTCGTACGAGGGCCTGCGCCACCGTCGCGGCCTTCCGGTGCGCGGCCAGCGCACGAAGACCAACGCGCGCACCCGCAAGGGCCCCAAGCGCACCGTGGCCGGCAAGAAGAAGGCCCGCTGACCCCGTCGCAGCTCCGCCGCGGATGACCGCGGCACCCCGATCATCTCTACCCACCCGAGGAGTTCTGCCGCATGGCAACCAAGACCCGCCAGGCCGGCGCGCGCAAGCCGCGCCGCAAGGACAAGAAGAACGTCGTCAACGGCCAGGCCCATATCAAGAGCACGTTCAACAACACCATCGTCTCGATCACCGATCCCACGGGCGCCGTCATCTCCTGGGCCTCCGCCGGCCAGGTCGGCTTCAAGGGCTCGCGCAAGTCGACGCCGTACGCCGCGCAGATGGCTGCCGAGGCCGCCGCGCGCCGCGCCCAGGAGCACGGCCTGAAGAAGGTCGACGTCTTCGTCAAGGGCCCGGGATCCGGCCGTGAGACCGCGATCCGTTCCCTGACCGCCACCGGTCTCGAGGTCGGCTCGATCCAGGACGTCACCCCGCAGCCCCACAACGGCACCCGTCCGCCCAAGCGCCGGCGCGTCTGATCCGCAGCGCGGGATCCCGTCGCACACAGCGTCGGCAGTCCCGGCCCCCTGAGACCGAGGTCTATCAACCCTTGGAGCGTCATATAGCGGACGCTCGCAGAAAGGACACACCGTGCTCATTGCACAGCGCCCCACGCTGACCGAAGAGGTCGTGTCGGAGTACCGCTCCCGGTTCGTCATCGAGCCGCTGGAGCCCGGGTTCGGCTACACGCTGGGGAACTCCCTGCGCCGTACCCTCCTGTCCTCGATCCCCGGTGCCGCGGTCACCTCGATCCGCATCGACGGTGTGCTGCACGAGTTCAGCACCGTCTCCGGGATCAAGGAGGACGTCACCGAGATCATCCTGAACATCAAGAACCTCGTCGTCTCCTCGGAGAACGACGAGCCCGTCGTGATGTACCTGCGCAAGGAGGGCGAGGGTGAGGTCAGCGCCGCTGACATCACCCCGCCGGCCGGCGTGGAGATCCACAACCCGGACCTGCACATCGCCACCCTGAACGACAAGGGCCGCCTGGAGATCGAGCTGATCGTCGAGCGCGGCCGCGGCTACGTCTCCGCCGCCCAGAACAAGGGCTTCGAGGGCGAGATCGGCCGGGTCCCGGTCGACTCGATCTACTCCCCGGTCCTGAAGGTCACCTACAAGGTCGAGGCCACCCGTGTCGAGCAGCGCACCGACTTCGACCGGCTGATCGTGGACGTCGAGACCAAGCCGGCCATCTCCCCGCGGGACGCCGTGGCGTCGGCCGGCAAGACCCTGGTCGAGCTGTTCGGCCTGGCTCACGAGCTGAACCAGGAGGCCGAGGGCATCGACATCGGACCCTCGCCGACCGACCAGGCGATGGCCGCCGATCTGGCGCTGCCGATCAACGACCTGAACCTGACGGTCCGCTCGTACAACTGCCTCATGCGCGAGGGCGTCCACACCGTCGGTGAGCTCACCGCGCGTTCGGAGGCGGACCTGCTGGACATCCGCAACTTCGGGCAGAAGTCGATCGACGAGGTCAAGGCGAAGCTCGCGGAGCTCGGCCTGGCGCTCAAGGACTCCCCGGCCGGGTTCGACCCGTCGGCCGCGCTGGAGTCCTACGCCGACGACGACTACAGCGACCAGTACTGACCTTTCTTGATCTAGGAGAATCACCATGCCTGCTCCCACCAAGGGTGCGCGCCTGGGCGGGTCCCCCGCCCACGAGCGGATGATGCTGGCGAACCTCGCCACCGAGCTGTTCCGCCACCGCTCCATCACCACCACCGAGTCCAAGGCCAAGCGCCTGCGCCCGGTCGCCGAGCGTCTGGTCACCCAGGCCAAGAAGGGCGACCTCGCCTCCCGCCGCCGCGTCATGCGCACCGTGCGGGACAAGGGCGTCGTCTACAGCCTCTTCGAGGAGATCGCCCCGCAGTTCGCGGAGCGTCCGGGTGGCTACACCCGCATCACCAAGATCGGCCCCCGCAAGGGCGACAACGCCCCCATGGCGGTCATCGAGCTGGTGAGCGAGGAGTACTCCCCGCGGCAGGCCGTCGTGAAGGAGGCCGAGGGCACGACCCGCGCGGCCGCCTCCACCCCGGCCGCGACGGAGGAGACCGCGGAGGAGACCACCGCGCCGCACGGCGAGGACTCCTTCCGGGGCACCGAGGACGAGCGTCCCGAGGGCTTCGACATCAAGG
>JAUNUA010000076.1:0-6782 GCA_030538435.1 Brachybacterium sp. | reverse complement strand
GAGGACTCCTTCCGGGGCACCGAGGACGAGCGTCCCGAGGGCTTCGACATCAAGGGGAACGAGGACTCCATGAAGTTCCACGGTCCCGATTCCCCCTGGTACGGCCGCACCAAGGCCGAGGTCTGGTTCCGCACCGCGGAAGCCGCCGAGGCCGCCGGGTTCACCAACGCCGTCACCACGGACGACGACGAGGCCTGATACCGCAGGTGCCGTGCCCTGCACAGGGCACAATCCTCGTCACACCACGAGCCGCCGGGACACCCCGGCGGCTCGTGTCGTCCACAATGGGGGTGTTCGTCCCCGTCACCCTCCTGGAGCTGTGATGTCCCACCCCACCCCCCGTCCCGTACTCTCCTCTGGCCAAGATGCCTCGCAACCGGCGCCCCGATCCCTGTCCCGTCGCGGCCTGTTCGCCGCCACCGCCGCCGGTGCTGCCGCCGCGCCCCTGATGCTGGCGCCGGTCGCCCATGCCGACCCGGACGTCACCGATGGGGATACCCGCATCGAGGACCGGCCACTGGTCGATGCGCCGGACCGCGACGTCGACGGCGTCGGCACGGTCCGCGTCCTGGAGGGACCCGCCACGATGGTCGGCGCGACCTGGGAGGGCGAGGCGCCCGAGACGATCTCCGTGCGGGGACGTGCTCAAGCCGACGGCGCCTGGGGCGAGTGGTACGTCCTGGACAGCGAGGACGAGCTGGTCGCTGCGGAGGCCGCTGAGGTCGACGAGGAGCAGGGCAGTGAGCAGGCCGGAGCCGGCGTGCCCGCGGCGGAGCCCGTCTGGCTCGGCGAGGTCGACGAGATCGAGATCCAGGCGATCACGACCGGCACCGATGTCTCCGAGCGCGTCACCGCGCACGTCCTCACCACCTCCCCGACCACCCAGGAGGTCACCCGCAGCCGGCAGCGGATGGCCGCGGCGAGCACCACCACCGGTGATGCCACCGGGCCCGGTGGCCCCGCCGTCATCACGCGCGCCCAGTGGGGTGCGAACGAGTCGTGGACGCGCCGGGTCGGCGCCGCGAACGACCTGCGCGCTGTCGTCCTGCACCACACCGCCGGGAACAACGGCTACTCCCGGGCATCTGCTCCGCAGCTGGTGCGCGGCATCCTCAGCTACCACACCCAGACCCTGGGCTGGGCGGACCTCGGCTACAACGTGCTGATCGACCGCTTCGGCCAGATCTATGAGGGTCGCGCGGGTGGGCTGCACCGCCACATCAACGGAGCCCACGCGCTCGGCTTCAACTCCGGTACCTTCGGGATCGCCGTCATGGGCAATCACCAGTCCGTTCAGGCCAGCGCCGAGGCGCGCGAGTCCGTGATGGCGATCGCCGCGTGGAAGCTGCTGGCCACCTTCCGCACCGACGTCTCCGAGACCGCCTCGTGGACCGTCGGCGTGGACGGCGCCCGCTGGCCGCGCGGCTCGGTCCGATCCCTCCCGCGGTTCTTCGGTCACCGCGACGTGAACTTCACCGACTGCCCGGGCACCTCGCTGTACGGGCAGATGGCCAGCCTGCGCTGGGGCATCCAGTCCCGGATCGACTCGGGGTGGCGCAACCACCTCAATGCCTTCCGCAGCGCCGGCGGGGAGAGCCGCCTGGGGACGGTCACCCACACCGCGCGGTCCGAGGGTGCCCACACCGTGACCCGCCTGACGCGCGGCCTCGTCGTCTCCGGCAGCGGCCTGAACGCCCGCGCCGGGGCGACCGAGCCCGCGATCCTCTCCTCGTGGGACACAGCCTGGGGGCGTCCCCTCGGGAACTCCCGGGCCGACGCGGACCGCATCATCCAGCCGTTCGACCACGGGGTCGCCGTCCTCGAGAGCGGCAGCACCAGGTTCTCCGCACGCGCATTCCGGGACGTCGCCCCGACCCGCCAGTTCTTCGTCGAGATCCACGATCTGCGCACCCGCGGTATCGCCACCGGCTGGCCCGACAACACCTACCGGCCCGATGCGAACCAGCAGCGGGACGCGATGATCGTGTTCCTCTACCGCGCCATGGGCTCCCCGTCCTTCACGCCGCCGGGCAGTTCCCCGTTCCGCGACATCCGATCCTCCACGATGTTCTACCGCGAGATGACCTGGGCCCACGCCCAGGGCATCACGAACGGCTGGCCCGACGGCACGTTCCGACCCACCGCGCCGGTCGAGCGCGGCGCGGTCGCCGCGTTCCTGCACCGCGCCGCCGGTTCCCCGCCTCCCGCCGGTGATGCCCCCACCTTCCGCGACGTGCCCGCCCGGCACCAGTTCGCCACCGAGATCGCGTGGATGGCCGGCGCCGGGATCACGCGAGGCTGGCCGGACGGCACCTTCCGCCCGCGCGCGCACATCACGCGCGATGCCATGGCGGCGTTCGTCCTGCGCTGGATGGACGCGACCGGGCGCTGACCCGCGGACCCCGAGGAGACCCTATGCGTGTGGCTCTGCTGTGCGACGTCGATCAGACCCTGTACCACGTCGGCGACGAGGCCATCGGCCTGGCGAGCACGCGTGCTCTGCGCTCCCGCGGCCTGGACGTGGTCACCCTCTCGCGCCACGAGAAGTACGGTCCGGCCGGAACGCCGCCGGAGCCGTCGATCGATGCGCTGGTGTTCCCCTGGCCGATCGAGGACCGTCGGCGCTACCTGGGGGAGATCCGCCGGGTGATCGCCGGGGACGAGGACGCCCTCCCCGCCGAGGACAAGGTGTTCCGCATCCGGGAGCGGCTCGCCGAGGTCGACGGTCTCGTCATCGGCGGGGGAGGCGCTCTGAACTCCACCTACGGGTGGTTGCTGTACGAGCGGCTCGCGACGGCCCTGCTGGTCCGGGCAGCCGGCAAGCCCGTCGTGCTGACCGGGCAGAGCCTCGGCCCCGTCCTCGATGCGTGGGATCGCGCGGTGCTCCGGGAGCTGCTGGAGATCAGCGACCTGGTAGGAGTGCGCGACAGCGACAGTCTGCGGCTCGCGCGGAGTCTCTGCCCCGAGCATCCCGCTCTGGTCCGCACGGCCGACGACGCCACCATTCTGGACCTCGCTCCCGCCTCGCCGCAGGCGGACAGGATCGCCGTCACGCTCGGGGCATCACCCGGCCCGCACTCGCCGGTCGCCTACGTGGAGCGGACCGCCGCGCTGCTGGACGCGCTCGCCGCCCACACCGGGGCGGAGGTGTAGTTCGTCCCGCACGTCGCGGACCCGGATGAGGGCGGATCCGACCTCGACGTGCACACCGCCGTCGCGGAGGCCATGTCCGCAGCGGCAGAGCTGCTGCCGATCGAGGACGCCGAGACCGCAGCCCGTCGCACCGCCTCCTCTCGGTTCGTCGTCAGCACCCGTTTCCACCCGGTCGTCTTCGGTCTCGCCGCCGGATCGGCGGTGCTTCCCCTGGCGCTCGACCGGTACGGGGACAGCCGCATGCGCGGCGCGGCGGAGAACGCCGGCATGACCGACGCTGTGGTGCCCTTCTCTGCCCTCGCGGACCCGCAGGCCCGCACGCAGATCGTCGACCTCCTCGCCCGGTACGCCGACGCCGAGCCCGCCCCGCTGCGCGCCCGGCAGGCCGAGCGGCGGGAGGAGCGCGAACGCTGGTGGGATCGTGTCCACCGGGTACTCACCGACAAGGCACCGGCGGAGGGGGAGACGCCCTGGCAGCCGGAGGCCCGGCCACGCTGGGACGGCGCCCTGCGTCGGCTCGCCCCCCTGCATCTTTCCCCGACCTCCGACGGTTCACCGGCGAGCCCCGCACGGGTCGCGGTGATCATGCGCACCCGGGACCGACTCGTGATGCTCGACCGTGCCGTCCAGGACGTCCTGGCCCAGACGCGCACGGACGTCCAGCTGGTCATTGTCGAGGACGGCGGGGACGCCGCCGGTGTCGAGGCGATCCTGGACCGGTACCGCCACGACCTCGGTGACCGCCTCACCGTCGTGCACACCGGGGAATCCCGCGGGATGGAGGCGGCCTCGAACATCGGACTTGCGAACTCCCGCAGCGAGTACGTGGTCGTTCACGACGACGATGACACCTGGCATCCGCGGTTCCTGGAGGAGACCGTCGCCCACCTCGACACCCACCCGGAGGAGGCCGCAGTCGCGGCGCGCACCATGATCGTCCTGGAGCGCGATATCGACGGGGCGCTCGTGGAGTACGAGCGGTTCCCCTTCTGGGAAGAGATGCAGGGCATCCGGCTGCTCGACCTGCTGCAGGTGAACCGGATGGTGCCGATCTCCCTGCTGTACCGGCGCGCGGTGCATGAGCAGATCGGCCCGTTCGACGAGCGGAGGCCCGTCGTCGGCGATTACGCGTTCCACCTGCGGCTGCTCACCGCCCACCGGGTGGGCTTCCTGGAGGAGCCGCTGGCGTTCTGGCATCAGCGCCCCGAGGCGACCGGCAGCGAGGGGAACTCCGTGTTCGCCCGAGAGCAGGCCCACCGCCACCACGATCTGGAGCTGCGCGAGGAGCACCTGCGGACATGGGTGGACTCCCACGGGATCGGGCTGCCGCTGTACCTGACCAAGGTCATGGAGCAGGAGGCCGATCGCACGATAGAGACGCTGCGGGCAGAGATCGCCGGGCTGCAGGAGCGCATCGGGCGGCTCGAGGACGCGGCGGCGGGGGAGCGGCCCCGATCGTCGGAGGGACCCGCAACTCGGGCAACGGGCGGTCTGCGCCGTCAGGCCGGGCGGGCACGCCGTGCAGCCCGGCGCCTCCTGGACAGCTGATACGCAGGCGTCGCTCGGCCCCCGGGGCACCCCCCGATCGTCCTGCCGCGAGGGGTCAGGCGTCGTGCTCCCATCGCCTCGGGAGCACGACGACTGAGCGTTGGGCGCGCGACGCGGTAGCCGCCCTCAGCCCGCGAAGTACCGGGGGAGGGTGCCCTCGCGCAGGGTGCGCAGCTCCGCGACGGGGAACGTCCCCACCCCCTGGATCTCGAGGTCCTCGCCGGTGCTCACCCCGATGCGGGTGAAGGGGAAGCCGCGCGCGGAGCACATGTCGGTGAACCGCACCTCCTCGCTGCGCGGGACCCCGACGATCGCCCGGGCCTGCGACTCGGAGAACAGGGCGGTTGCGAGGTCAACGCCATCACGGGTCAGCACATCATCC
This sequence comes from Brachybacterium sp., assembly GCA_030538435.1. GTDB lineage: Bacteria > Actinomycetota > Actinomycetes > Actinomycetales > Dermabacteraceae > Brachybacterium. Next base: position 1,699 of record JAUNUA010000076.1, on the reverse strand, counting down.
ATGACGATGCGCGCGCCCACCCCGAAGCGGGTGCAGGCCTCCACCAGCGCCTGCGCGAGGCCACCCTCGGAGAGGTCGTGGGCGGCGTCGACCATGCCGTCGCGCGATGCGGCGATCAGGATCTCCGCGAGCTCCTTCTCCCCGGGGAGGTCGTCTCGCGGGGGCAGGCCCCCCAAGTGGTCGTGGATCGTCTCCGCCCAGGCGGACCCGGAGAGCTCCTCGCGGGTCGTGCCCAACAGGAACACTGCGAGGCCCTCGTCCTGCCATCCGGAGGGAGTGCGCCGGCCGACGTCGTCGAGCACCCCCAGCACGCCGACCACCGGGGTCGGCGGGATCGCGGAGTCGATGTTGCCCATCTGCCCGGTGGAGTTGTAGAGCGAGACATTGCCGCCGGTGACGGGCACCTCCAGCTCCTGGCACGCATCGGCCAGACCGCGGATCGACTCGACCAGTTGCCACATCGGCCCCGGGTCCTCGGGGGAGCCGAAGTTCAGGCAGTCGGTGACCGCGAGGGGGATCGCGCCGGTGGTGGCGACGTTGCGGTAGGCCTCGGCGAGCGCCAGGCGCGCTCCGGTGCGCGGATCGAGCTTCGCGTACCGGCCGTTGGCGTCGGTCGCGAGCGCCACGCCCCGTCCGGTCTCCTCATCGATCCGCAGCACCCCGGCGTCGTCGGGCATGGCGAGGGCCGTGTTGCCGCCGACGTACCGGTCGTACTGGTCGGTGATCCAGGCGGTCGAGGCCAGGTTCGGGGCGGCGATGAGGCTCCGCAGCTGGGCGGCGATCTCCTTCGGGGCCTCGGGCCGGGGGAGGTCCTCGGCCCGATCGGCCTGCAGGGCATCCAGCCAGTCCGGGCGAGCGTAGGGCCGGTCGTAGGTGGGGGAGTCGTGGGCGACGGTCACCGGGTCGACGTCGACTATGCGGTGCCCGAAATGGTCGATCGTCAGTCGCCCGTCGCCGGTGACCTCACCGATCACGCTGTACTCGACGTCCCAGCGGCGCGCGATCTCCTCGAACGCCGGGAGGTTCTGCGGGGTCACCACCGCCATCATCCGCTCCTGCGACTCGGACATCAGGATCTCCCCGGCGGTGAGGGTGGGATCGCGCAGCAGCACCTCCTCCAGGTCCACATGCATCCCGGACCCGCCGTTGGAGGCGAGTTCGCTGGTGGCGCAGGAGATACCGGCCGCCCCCAGGTCCTGGATGCCCTCGACGACACCGCGGGCGAACAGTTCCAGGCAGCACTCGATGAGGACTTTCTCCATGAAGGGATCCCCCACCTGGACGCTGGGTCGCTTCGCGGGCCCGTCCTCCTCGAAGGTCTCCGAGGCGAGGATGGAGGCACCGCCGATCCCGTCCCCACCGGTACGGGCGCCGAACAGGACGACCCTGTTGCCGGCGCCGGTGGCGGAGGCGAGGTGGATGTCCTCGTGACGCAGCACGCCGACGGCGAGCGCGTTCACCAGGGGGTTCTGCTGGTAGGCGGCATCGAAGACGGTCTCCCCACCGATATTGGGCAAGCCGAGGGAGTTGCCGTACCCGCCGATGCCGGCGACCACCCCGTGCACGACGCGGGCGGTGTCCGGGTGGTCGATCGCCCCGAAGCGCAGCTGGTCCATCACCGCAACGGGCCGCGCGCCCATGGAGATGATGTCGCGGACGATGCCGCCGACCCCGGTCGCCGCCCCCTGGTAGGGCTCGA
>JAUNUA010000075.1 GCA_030538435.1 Brachybacterium sp. | reverse complement strand
CGCGACCTCGGCCCGTCCCTCACCGTCATGACTCGCGGCGGGGACGGCGGCGTCGGCTTCTGCTCCCACGGCCGCGTCGCCGGTGACGCCGTGCGCGTCGCGGTCGCTGACACCGTAGGCGCCGGCGACACCTTCTCCGCCGGGATCCTCGATGCCCTCGCCTCTCGCGACGTGCTGGGTGCCGATGCACGCCCCCAGCTCGCCGAGCTCGACGCCGAGGCTGTGCAGCAGGTCCTGGACCGCGCCGCCCAGCTCGCCGCCATCACCGTCTCCCGGCCCGGAGGCGACCCACCCTGGAGCCACGAAGCCCCTTGACCGACGTCGCGCCGCCCCGACGCGGGCCGGGAGGGCGTGAAGCAGCGGGCACCGACCGTGCCTGCAGCATGCCCCGTCCACCCGCACCTCATATCCTGCCGTCCGGACCACCCACCCGTCGGCCCCGACCAGCACCGGAGGAGACCCCTTCATGAACAGCCCCGAGTACCGCATCGAGCACGACACCATGGGCGAGGTGCGCGTCCCCGCCGACGCCCTCTACCGTGCGCAGACCCAGCGCGCCGTGGAGAACTTCCCGATCTCCGGGCAGGGCCTCGAACCGGCCCACGTTCACGCCCTCGCCGAGGTGAAGAAGGCTGCCGCCCGCGCCAACGCCGAGCTGGGCGTGCTGGACCAGGCCATCGCCGACGCGATCGTCACCGCCGCCGACGCCGTCATCGCCGGTGACCACGACGACCAGTTCCCCGTGGACACCTACCAGACGGGATCCGGGACCAGCTCCAACATGAACATGAACGAGGTGCTGGCGACACTGGCGACCCGCAGCGGCGACGCGGAGGTCCACCCCAACGACCACGTGAATGCCTCCCAGTCCTCCAACGACGTGTTCCCCACCTCCGTGCACGTCGCCGTGACCAGCGCAGTCGTGAACCACCTGCTGCCTTCTCTCGCCCATCTCGCTGAGTCCCTGGAGGCGAAGGCCGAGGCGTGGAAGAACGTGGTGAAGTCCGGACGCACCCACCTGATGGATGCCACTCCCGTCACCCTAGGACAGGAATTCGGCGGGTACGCCGCGTCGGTGCGCTACGGCATCGAGCGGGTCGAGGCGGCCCTGCCCCGGACCGCCGAGGTGCCGCTGGGCGGGACCGCCGTCGGCACCGGCATCAACACCCCGACCGGTTTCCCGGAGCGTGTGATCGAACTGCTGGGCGAGCAGACCGGCCTTCCGCTGACCGAGGCCCGCGACCACTTCGAGGCACAGTCCGCCCGGGACAGCCTGGTGGAGATGTCCGGGGCGCTGCGCACCATCGCCGTGTCCGTCACCAAGATCTGCAACGACCTGCGCTGGATGGGTTCTGGTCCCAACACCGGCCTCGGCGAGATCGCCATCCCCGATCTGCAGCCCGGGTCCTCGATCATGCCCGGCAAGGTGAACCCCGTGATCCCCGAGGCGGTGCTCATGGTGTGCGCGAAGATCGTCGGGAACGACGCCGCGATCGCCTGGGGCGGCGCCCAGGGCGCCTTCGAGCTGAACGTCCAGATCCCGTTGATGGGCACCAGCCTGCTGGAGTCGATCCGTCTGCTCGCCAACGCCTCCACCGTGCTGGCCGACAAGACCGTGGACGGTCTGGTCGCCAACGAGGAGAAGGCCCGGTTCTTCGCCGAGGCGTCGCCGTCGATCGTCACACCGCTGAACAAGCTGATCGGCTACGAGAACGCCGCGAAGATCGCCAAGCACGCCGTGAAGGAGTCGATCCCGGTGCGGGAGGCCGTGATCGCCCTCGGGTACGTCGAGCGCGGCGACCTCACCGAAGAGCAGCTCGACAAAGCGCTCGACGTGCTGTCGATGACCTCTCCGCGCGGCTGACCTCCCGGGGACCAGAACGGCACCGCCGTGCACCCGTGGGGGCAGGATCTGCAGCTGCGTCCCCTCCCTGTCGACGCTCAGACGGCGCTCCTCATCGGGGTGCACCGGACGCTTCTGCACGCTGTGTGCGGGGCCGCTGGTGCGCTCCTCATCGCCCTCGCACTCGGGGGTCTCGCGGAGGCGTCGCCGGAGCTCGACAATGGTGGTCTGGACGTCCTCGCCCGCGCGATGATGGGACCGATCCTCACGCTGCCGTTGCTGCTGGGGGTCCTCGCCGTGGCCTGTGGGGCAGCGGTGCTGCGGGCGCGGCGTCGCACCGCAGGACACCATGCGGACCGGTTCCGACCCCTCGCGACCGAACGGTACGAGCTGGCGCGCAGCCCCTCGAGCAGGATGCGCACCGTGCTGCTCGTCTCCGGGCTGGTCCTGGGCGGGTTGACCGTGCTGTTCGCCGGGACCGTCCTCGTCGGCGGTGACGCGTCGATGGGGTGGGTGCCGGCCGTCAGCGGCGCCCTCGCGGGGGCGTGCTTCGCCGGGCGGGCGGCACTGCGGACGATGAGCGAACGCGCCGGTGACGAGTGGGATGCGTACCGGGCGCGCTGGCCGCGGATCGGTGTGCGACCGCGGGAGGACTCCTTGGCGTGGGACGACCGCTCCTGGGGACGACCGCCGTTCGTCGCGTCTCTCGCCGGCCTCGCGACGGCCGGGGTTATCGGTCTCAGCATCTGGGGGATGATGCGCCTCGAGGAGGGCGATGCGACGCTCGCCGACACCGCCTGGACGCCGTTCCACCTGGCGGCCCTCGCCGCGGTTCTCGCGGCACTCCTGCTGGCGCTGCAGGCGACTGTCGCGGTGGTGCACCGGGTACGCGTGTACCGCATGTTCGCGCGCGACCCCCAGCGGGCAGCGCGTACGCGGGTCGAGGGCGGGCAGGACCCCACAGAGCAGACCGCGGCCGCCCGTGAACTGCTGCGTGACCACCCATCGGCAGGCCCCTGTGTCGTGATCGCGGTGCTCGGCGGGATCCTCGTGCATCTCGCCCCGACGGAGGCGTTCCTCCCGCTGACCGATGCACCCTATGAGGGGGCGTGGGCCCGGTCGCTCTGGTTCGCTGTGGCCCCCGGTGTGGTGCTGCTCCTCGCCGCGATCTCCATGCACGCTCTGGCCGCCCGGGCACTGGTCCGGCACCGACTGGAGGTCTTGCAGGCTCTCGGGTCGCTGGACCCGGTGCTGGCGCGGAAGAAGATCACCGACGGCGAGGGCGGGAGCGTGGAGCGAATCGTGTACGGCAACGACAGCGGCGACTACGCCCTGTTCGAGAAGTACTCGGACGATTCCCCCCGGTAGGCAGGGAAGCGTCGTCGACGGGCCCGGCGTTCAGCTGGCGCTGGAGCGGCGGTGGTCGCGACGGCGGATCACTGCGAGCAGCATCGCGGCGGCGTCAGAGCACAGGCTGGTCGAGGACGTCGGTGACGAGCTCGGCGACCTTGGAGCGCTCGGAGCGCTGCAGGGTGACGTGGGCGAACAGGTCCCTGCCCTTCAGCGCCTCGACCACGCTCGCGATGCCGTCGTACCGCCCGATCCGCAGATTGTCGCGCTGCGCAACGTCGTGCGTGAGGACCACCCGGGAGTTCTGACCGATCCGCGACAGCATGGTCAGCAGGACGTTCCGCTCGAGCGACTGCGCTTCGTCCACGATCACGAAGGCATCGTGCAGGGAGCGTCCGCGGATGTGAGTCAGCGGAAGCACCTCCAGCATCCCGCGGGAGGCGACCTCATCGATGACGTTCTGCGAGACCATCGACCCCAGGGTGTCGAACACCGCCTGTCCCCACGGGCCCATCTTCTCCGACTGGTCACCCGGCAGGTACCCGAGCTCCTGACCACCCACGGCGTACAGCGGCCGGAAGACCATGATCTTGCGCTGCGTGCGCCGCTCCAGCACCGCCTCGAGACCCGTGCACAGCGCGAGTGCACTCTTACCGGTGCCCGCGCGACCACCCAGGGACACGATGCCGATCGAGTCGTCCATCAGCAGGTCGATCGCGACGCGCTGCTCGGCGCTGCGGCCGGACACCCCGAACACCGTCTGGTCACCGGGGACCAGTTTCACCTGGCCGCTGCGCGTCATCCGCCCGAGCGCCGAGCCACGGGCGGAGCTGAGCGTGACGCCGGTGTGGACCGGCTGGCCCAGCAGCTCAGGCACGTCGATCAGCTGACCGTCGTACAGCGCGGACATCTGGTCCTCGGCGATGTCCGCCGTGACCATTCCGGTGTACCCCCGGTCGCGGGCGAGCGCCGCCCGGTACTCCTCGGCATGGATGCCGGACGCCGAGGCCTTGATGCGCATGGGCAGGTCCTTGGAGACCAGCACCACCTGCTTGCCCTCGAGCTGCAGATTCTTCGCGACGGCGAGGATCCGGGTGTCGTTGTCCCCCAGCCGGAACCCGTCCGGCAGGGACGCGGTGGACATGTGGTTCAGCTCCACGTGCACGTGGCCGCCACCGTCGCCGATCGGCAGCGGCGCAGACAGGTTCCCGTGCGTCTCCCGCAGATCGTCGAGGATCCGCAGCGCCTGCCGCGCGAAATAGCCCAGCTCCGGGTGGTGGCGCTTCGCCTCCAGTTCGGTGATCACCACGATCGGCAGCACGATGTCGTGCTCGGCGAAGCGGGCCAGCGCCCCCGGGTCCGACAGCAGTACCGAGGTGTCCAGCACGTAGGTGATGGTGCCGGTCTCGATGCCGTCGAGTTCCTGCTGTCCGGCCGCCGACTCCAGTGAGGGGACGACAGGTCGGTCCGAATTCCCGGCCCTCTCACCCCCTCCCGTCGACTCCGTCGCGGTGGTGCGGGTCTCGAGTGCCGTCATGTCGTCCATCGTCGTCGCCTCCGAATCGTGCCGATGCTCGGAGACTATCCCTGCCAGGTGTCACCCCCGTCACATCGCCGCGCCGGGCGTTCCCTCGTTCACCCGATGGTCACCCGGGGTTCCGCAGACGAACCGTCCGTCCCTCACCCGCCGTAGCGGCGCTCGCGTTTGCAGTAATCGCGCAGAGCCCGCAGGAAATCGGTGCGCCGGAAACCCGGCCAATAGGTCTCGGAGAACCAGAACTCCGAATGCACCGACTGCCACAGCAGGAACCCGGAGAGCCGCTGCTCCCCCGAGGTGCGGATGATCAGATCCGGATCGGGCTGACCCCGCGTGTACAGGTGGCTGCCGATCGCCTCCACCGAGACGGATGCCGCGATGGCGTCGGCGTCGAGCCCCTGCTGGGCGCCTTCGCGGACGATCTCGCGGACGGCGTCCACGATCTCCTGGCGCCCGCCGTAGCCGAGAGCCACGTTCACCGTGAGCTCCTTGTCCGGCTCCGCGCGGTCCTCGATCTCCCGGATGCAGGCGAGGACCGGTGGGGGCAGCAGCTCGGTCGCTCCCGCGATCCGCAAGCGGTATCCGGCGGCGGTGATCTGGCGGATGGTGTCGCCGATGATCTCGAACAGCGCGTCGAGTTCCTCCGCGGGACGGGAGAGGTTGTCGGTGGACAGCATCCATACCGTCACCAGCGGGATCCCCAGTTCCTCGCACCATGCCAGGAACTCCACAATCTTCGAGGCACCCATGCGGTGACCCTCGGCGGTGGTTGCCCCGAAGGCCTTCGCCCAGCGGCGATTGCCGTCCACGATGACGCCGATGTGCTGGGGCAGCTCGTACGCCTCCAGCTCCTTGGCGAGGCGGTGTTCGTACACGCGATAGAGGATGCCTCCGGTGTCGTCCTCCATCGCACCTCCCCTCCCGCAGCGGCTCGCCTCACGACCTGCTAGCCATTATGGCCGATCCGGTCCCCCTCCCTTCTGCGTGGGCGGTGGTCTCCTCCGTTCATGCGCAGGATCGGCACATTCTGCGCAGTTCCCTACGAGACCGTAAGTTACGCTTGCGTCATGTCCTCTGGTCTGGACCGCGCGGGGTCCACCACCGCGATCGAATCGCCGTCCGCGCCCGATACCGCAGAGGAGTCCCCCTCCCCGGGCGAGCACCGTCGGGCGCTGCGCCGCGCCCGACTGCTCGGTAGCCAACTCCCCAAGCCCCGGCTGCGGGGGATGCTGCACCTGATCACCTTTCCCACGGTGTTGATCGCCGGGCTGCTGCTTGTCGCCTTCGGTGTCGATCTGCCGACACGGATCGCCTCGGCGGTCTTCATTCTCACCGCCTCGATGCTGTTCGGCATCAGCGCCACGTACCACCGGGGCACCTGGCGGCCCGAGCATGCGATCATGCTGCGCCGGTTCGACCACGCGAACATCTTCCTCATCATCGCCGGGACCTACACCCCGATTGCGATCGCCCTGCTACCTGCGGCGAGCGCCCGCACCCTCTTGGTGATCTGCTGGTCCGGGGCTCTCGCGGGGGTGCTGTTCCGACTGCTGTGGACCGGGGCGCCGCGCTGGCTGTATGTCCCGGCCTACGTGGTGCTGGGCTGGGTGGCGATCTTCTACATGCCCGCGCTGCTGTCCGGCGGCGGCTGGGGCGTGGTGTCGCTGATCATCATCGGCGGGCTCTTCTACACCGTGGGCGCGGTGGTGTACGCGCTGAAGTGGCCGGACCCCTCGCCCCGCTGGTTCGGCTTCCACGAGATCTTCCACGCCGGCACCGTCGCCGGATTCGGCTGCCATTTCGCGGCCGTCGCCCTCGCGATCGCGTGATGCCACGCACCGCAACCTGAGGTGCGCGACCCCGGTGCCGCCTGGTCGCCGAGACTCGCGACGCGGTGGTCCTCGCGTGGCCGGGCCGGGTCAGTGCTGGTGGTGCGGGCCCGAGGTGTCGCGGGGCTGACCCTCACCGGGAACGTCCTCACGCGGGGCGTGATCCCTGCCGTCGATGGGGTCTGCGCCCTCGATCCGGCCGTCCATGGCGCCGCTGTCCTCGCTTGCGCGGTCCGCGGCACCGGGGGTTGGCCCCGGGTCACCCTGCCCGTCGGCCCATGCGCGTTCAGCGGCTTCATCCTCGGCCCGCAGGCGCTCCTCGACCCGGGCGCGGGCGTTGACCCGTCGGATCCGACGGGTCATGTCCAGCACCAGCAGCACCACGGCCAGCGCGATGAGGAACATCGCGACGAACCCCGCGAGTCCCGGGGAGACAGTGACGACGGTGTGCTCGATCTCCTGCTCGTTCTCCGCGAGCAGCATCCCGCGGGTGGGGAACCAGGTGGGGGAGGTCATCGCAGACCCGCGAAGAGGTCGTCCTCGGGCAGGGTCACGCCCACGCGGGAGGTGCGCAGCTCGTAGTCGTCGGTCGGCCAGGCCTCAGCCTGGATGTCGTTGTCCACGGAGAAGAAGAACCCGTCGGGGTCGACCTGGGTGGCGTGCGCGCGCAGGGCGTCATCACGCAGCTCCAGGTAGCCACGGACATCCACGCGGGTGGTCAGCATCCGGTCCTTTGCCTCATCGAAGTGGTCGAGCCAGGACTCGAGCTCCTCGTTCGGTTGGCCGATCTCCTTCAGGTGCCGGACGATCGCCGCGAATCGCTGACGGGGGAATCCGCCGATGTAGTACAGCTTCGAGACCTCCCACGGTTCCCCCAGGTCGGGGGCGAACTCGGGGTCCGCGGCCCAGTCGAACGCGGCGACGGAGATCCGGTGGCACTGGATGTGATCCGGGTGCGGGTAGCCGCCGTTCTCGTCGTACGTGGTGAGGACATGCGGGCGCAGACGACGCACCGCCTCCACGAGGGGCCGCGCGGCCTCCTCCAGGTCGAGGGTGGCGAAGCAGCCTACGGGGAGCGCCGGCAGCGGGTCGCCCTCCGGCAGACCGGAGTCGACGAACCCGAGCCACTCGTGGTCCACGCCGAGGATCTCCTGCGCACGCGCCATCTCCCGGCGCCGCAGGGCCGGCAGGTCCGCGATCGCCTCCGGGTGGTCCTTCATCTTCGGGTTCAGAATGTCCCCGCGCTCTCCACCGGTGCAGGTGATCACGGTGACCTGAACACCTTCGCGCACGTACCGCGCCATGGAGGCGGCGCCCTTGCTCGACTCGTCGTCGGGGTGGGCATGGACCGCCATCAGGCGGAGCTTCTCAGAGGCATCGGGCGGGGTGTGGGTCACGAAGATCCTTCGCAGCGTCAATGATGGCGCGCGCCCGCGGGCGCGACGGGACGAGCCCCGAGTGAAGGGGCGGCCCTGCGATCTTAGGCCACCGAGGGTGGCCCGGTCTCGGGGGGATTCCGGATATCACTGCGCCGATCGGGATCTGGGAGACTGGGCTCATGTCCACCTCCTCGCCCCGCCTCGACGCGCGATACGGGGCGCCGGCCGATCGTGACCGGACTCGCCGAAGGAATCGCTTGCTCGGGGCACTCGCGGCGGTGCTGCTGCTGGCGGTCGTCGCCTGGGTGGGGGTGCAGTACGCGGTCCAGCCCGTGCGGTTCGAGACGTTCGGTTATGAGCACCTCAGCGACTCCGAGATGGAGGTGACGTTCCACGTCACCATGTCTCCGGGGACCGAGGCGACCTGCCAGGTGCAGGCGCTGAACAGCAACCGCGGCCAGATCGGGTTCCGCGAGGTGGAGATCCCCGCGCAGGAACAGCGCACCACCGCCCATCGGGTGGTCGTCACCACCCAGGGTGAGGCCGTCTCCGGCGAGGTCATGGACTGCTCGCCGCGGGGGTGAACGGGGGAGCCGACGTACTGGCCGAGGGACGAGGCCGGTAGGAGGCGACCAATGCAGCCCTGCCGAGCCGACGTACTGGCCGAGGCACGAGGCCGGTAGGAAGCGACCCGATAAGACCACTGGGGAGCCGACCTGATGAGGCCGGCCGGCCTTCGCCTCCCGCGCGCCGCCCAGGCAGCGCCCTCACCACGGGCTACAATGGTTCGATCCACGGCGATGTGGCGGACCTGTTGGGCCGCGAGGCCCGAGGACCGCAGCCACCCGCCGTGCCCGAACGCCGGACGCGGGGCACATGCATGCATGTGCCCCGCTTCGTGCATCGGGGACGTCCCCTCCCCGGGGTCGCCCCCGTGATCCGATGACCGAAAGTGAAGAAGGTGAACCCGTGAGTACGCAGCCCAGCGCCGCCTGGCTGACTCAGGAGGCCTACGACCGCCTGTCCAAGGAGCTCGAGGAGCTCGAGGGCCCCGGCCGTACCGAGATCGCTGAGCGCATCGCCGCAGCCCGCGACGAAGGTGACCTCAAGGAGAACGGCGGGTACCACGCCGCCCGCGAGGAGCAGGGGAAGATGGAGGCTCGCATCGGCGAGCTCCAGCGCCTGCTGAAGAACGCGGTGGTGGGCGAGTCACCGCAGGACGACGGCATCGTGGAGCCCGGCATGGTGGTCACCCTGTCCATGTCCGGCAAGGAGCGCACGTTCCTGCTGGGGAACCGAGAGATCGCCGATGACGGCGACGACCTCGAGGTCTTCTCCACCGAGTCGCCGCTGGGCGCCGCGATCAACGGCTCGAAGGTCGGCGAGACCGTCGCCTTCACTGCCCCCACCGGGCGCAGCCTTGACGTGGAGATCCTGAAGGCCTCGCCCTACCGGGCCTGAGTCCGCTCGCGAGTCGATCCTCGCCGCGCCGGTGCCGGTCAACAGCGCTGGCCGCCGGCGGGAGCATCGGCCCGAACGATGACGGGCGCCCACCCCGCGCAAGGTGGGCGCCCTCTGTCATCCCGTGGGCCGCTGGCAGGGCCGCGCGCTCAGGCGGTCCGAGACCGTCGGCGTTCCTGCATCGCCTCCATCATGCCGGGATCCTTCCCGAGCTCGGGGCTCGGATCGCGGCCGGTCAGGTACAGCATCGTGGCGTTGACGAATGCCATCACCGGGATCACGAACAGTGCGCCCGCGATTCCCGCCAAGGTGGTTCCAAGTATCACGCCGAGGAACACCGCTAGCGGGTGGATCGCCACGGCCTTGCCCATCAGGAACGGTTGCAGGATGTTCGACTCGGCTTGCTGGACCAGCAGCACCACGCCGAGCATCAGCAGCGCGAACACCCAGCCCTGCATCACCAGCATCAGCAGGATTGCGATGGCCCCGGAGAGGATCGCGCCGAGCAGCGGCACGAAGGAGAACAGGAACACGATCAGCCAGATCGGCACGCCGTAGGCGGGC
>JAUNUA010000074.1 GCA_030538435.1 Brachybacterium sp. | reverse complement strand
GACGAAGGTGTTGACCTTCCTCCAGAGCGTGACCGCGTGCGCGCCCTGTCGGCAGGCGACTACAGCAAGCTGGTGGACTTTCTGCGCATGCCCGTTCCCGAGCGCAAGGGTCCGGGTCGCCCGGGAGTGCAGCGGCGGGACGTTGCTGACCTGATCCTGTTCATGCTCGGAACGGGGTGCCGCATCTCCGAAGCGCTCGCCGTGCGGTGGGGCGATGTTGACCTTGACTCAGACGAGCCGACCGTCCGTTTCTGCGCGACGTTGGTGCGAAGGAGCGGCAAGGGTCTGCTGCGGCAAGAGCACACGAAGTCAGCGCAGGGGATGCGTACCGTGTCCATCCCTGCGGAGACGGCAGAGCTGTTGGCAGACCGGCGCAAGCGCGATGAGCAATACGGTGGCACCACGCCCAACAGGGTCGGCGTCGTGTTCCCATCCGCGTCGGGCACTTACTGGGATCGCTCCAACTGCACGAAGCGCATCCGCGCAATCCTTGATGACGATAGCTTGGGCCTGTCGTGGGCCACGTCCCACAGTTTCCGCAAGACGTTCGTCTCGGACCTACTGGACGCCGGTGTCCCTGTGAGGGCCGTTGCCAGCACGGTCGGCCATCGGCGGATCAGCACTACCGAGCGGCACTACGTGGACACGGAGAGCACGGCGCATGGGACCGGTGAACAGCTCGCCAAGCATCGGGCTGAGCGCAAAGTCGCCAACAAAGTCGCCAAAACGGACCATCGTCCGTCCCTGCGTATCGTCTCCTAAGAGAGTCTTTGCAGGTCAGCGCGATATATTGGAGCCGCCTGCGGGAATCGAACCCGCGACCTATTCATTACGAGTGAATCGCTCTGCCGACTGAGCTAAGGCGGCGCGTCCCCAGCCGGGCTGCGGACCGGACCACTGTACGCACCGCCCGCGGCGCCGCGCAAAGGCATCGGCCGTGGTGAGGGAGGCATCACGCGTCGCTCGGCCGGCATCGCCCGAGGGCGGTCGGCTCACAGCCGGCGGGTGCTCGGTGGCTCGAAGATGCCGAGCTCGAAGGCCCGCAGGGCGATCTGTAGGCGGGATGTGGCGTCGAGCTTCGTCATCAACGACCCGATGTGCTTCTTTACTGTCGACTCGGACAGCACCAGGCGCCGCGCGATCCGTGCGTTGGACTGTGCGGCGCACACCAGTTCCAGGACGTCTCGCTCACGTCCGGTGAGCGGCGGCGCCGTGACGGGTCGTGGATCCTCCGTCCGTACGCTCCTCGGCTGCAGTCGCGGCGAGCCCGGTGACGACTGCTCGGCGCCGGCGGCCAGAGTCGCAGCGATCTGCGGAGTCATCAGGGTGCCCGCCCCGGAGGCGACTGCCCGCACTGCGGCGACCAAGGCGCTCGCCGAGGTGCTCTTCAGCAGAAACCCTCCCGCGCCCGCGGCGAGAGCAGCGGTGACCTGGTCGTCGGTGCCGAACGTAGTCAGCACCAGCACCGGAACGGCTGGGTGCTGACTGCGGATCCGGCGGGTCGCCTCGATACCGTCGATGCCCGGCAGGGCGATATCCATGAGCACGAGATCCGGGCTCTGCTCGTCGATCTGCGCCAGCGCCTCTTCCGCCGTGCCGACAGCCCCCACCAGCGCCAGGTCCTCCTGCGGCTCCAGATAGCTGGTGAGGGCATGGCGCACCAGCGGGTCGTCGTCGCAGATCAGGACACGGATGCTCATCTCTCGCTCCTCGCGGTCGGCAGGGTGAGGGTCACGCGGTGGGTGGATCCGTCGGCGTGGACGTCAAGGTGGCCGCCGACTGCGGCTGCCCGCTCGTGTGCGCCCTGCAGGCCCGACCCTCCCGGTGCCATCACCGTCCGGTGAGTCCGTGCGGCATCACCGGAGCGGTTGGTGATCAGCACCTGCAGCTGGTCAGGGGAGCGGTGCCCCATGATCGCGATGGGCTCCTCAGGATCGGCGTGACGCAGCACGTTGGTGGACAGCTCGGACATGATCCGGTCCAGGGCATCGAGCACCGGCAGGGGCACGTCCGTGTCCGCCTGGTCATCGGCCGCGTCCTCGATGTCGGTGTCGACGGTGAAGCCCCCCTCGCGCAGCTGCGCGGATTCCCGGTCGAGGATGCACGACCAGTGCAGCTCGCCCCCGGAGGTGTGGGTCCGCGGCGCGAAGGGTGGGAACGTCAGCTCGGTCTCCTGGCCGGGCTGTTGCCGCAGAGTGCTGAGCAGGGCTCGCAGTTCCTCGGTTGCCTGGCGCCCGGTGGTCGCAATGCGCCTGAGTTCCGCGCGGGCCTCGGCGGGCAGGTCTTGGGCAAGGCTCGCGGTCTCGGCCAGCAGCACCATCTGGGTGGTGGCGCGCACACCGGTGTCATGGAGCTCCCGGGCGACGGCACGACGCTGGGCATCGAGCTGGGCGAGGTGCTCCGCCTGCTCGCGCCGCGATCGCTGGATGTACGCGCGGAACCCGAATCCGATGCCGAGCGACGCGGCGGCCAGGAATACACTCACCACCGTGCCGATCACTCCAAAGGTGGTACCGAGGGCGTAGTGGAAGTTCAGGATCGTCAGGACCACCGTGTACCAGACGGCCATCAGCCACGTGACCCGCGGGGAGGAATACACGGCGCACAGGGCCAGGCAAATATAGGCGACTAAGAAGCCGATGCCGGAGTAGATGCCGGTTCCCAGCGCCTCGAGGGTCAGGATGAGGCCGCAGACGATGGCGGCGGGCACTGGCAAGTGCAGGCTGAGTCCCCCGGCGAGGATCAGCACGACGCCGACCAGCAGCGCCGAGACCGGGGACGGGGCGGTGGTGGCGGCGAAGGGGAGGGTGACAACGCCGAGCACCAGGGTGACCGCGATCGCGGGCAGGTACCGCAGGTAACCCCGCTCGTCAGTCCGCCTGGGAGGCGCAAGGGAGCGAGGGAGGGAGAGCGTCACCGGCCCAGGGTAGACCCCGACCCCAGTCTCGGACAGGGCCGGGTCGGATCTGCAGCATCGTGGCCGGCGAACGCCCCGGCACCGCCCGGGACACGGTCGCCACTTCTCGCGGACCGTACCCTGCGGCAGCGAGCGGGGAAGACCTCCCGAAGACCACGGCGAGTCGCTTTCTTGATCCAGTCCAGACACGTGGGTACGGTGGAGGCATGCTGACACACCGTCACGATGCCGAGCTGCGGGAGGCAGGGCTGCGGGTCACCGCACCCCGCCTCGCGACGCTCGCCGTCGTCGCGGAGCGGAAGCACGCTGATGCCGACACGATCGCGACCGCGGTCCGTGAACGGCTCGGTGCCGTCTCCAAGCAGGCCGTCTACGACGTCCTGCACGCCCTCACCAGGGCCGATCTGCTGCGCCGGATCGACATCGACGGACGCCGCGCCCGCTACGAACTGCAGAGCCACGACAACCACCACCACTCGGTGTGCCGTGGCTGCGGTCGGATCGAGGATGTCCCCTGTGCGACCGGCGGGGCACCGTGCCTCGAGTTCGGTCAGGACGCCGGGTTCGTCGTGGAGGAGGCCGAGGTCACCTTCCGCGGACTGTGCACCGAGTGCCACCAGGCCCCCCTGCGGGCACCTGCGTGACATCGGCACCGCACCCCATCAGCGCTTGTCCCGTTACGTGCAGTCACCCCACCACCAGGAGGAGAACCGACATGGTCACCGGAACCGAGGGCTTCGACCCCACCAAGCCGTCCACCACCGAGGAGGGCGCGCCGCGCCAGTCCGACGCCCACTCCCTCAGCGTCGGCCCCGACGGCCCGCTGCTGCTGCATGACGTCGCCCTTGTTCAGAAGCTCGCCCGCTTCGACCGCGAGCGCGTCCCGGAGCGCAGCCCCCACGCGAAGGGCTCCGGCGCCTTCGGCGAGTTCGAGGTGACCCAGGACGTCTCCCGTTTCACCAAGGCGAAGTTCCTGCAGCCGGGTACGAAGACCCGGATGCTCGCCCGCTTCTCCACCGTCGCCGGTGAGCTCGGCTCGCCCGACACCTGGCGCGACGTCCGCGGTTTCTCGCTGAAGTTCTACACCGAGGACGGCAACTTCGACATGGTCGGCAACAACACGCCGATCTTCTTCGTCCGCGACCCCATGAAGTTCCCCGACTTCATCCACTCCCAGAAGCGACTGCCGGATTCGGGCCTGCGTGACGCGAACATGCAGTGGGACTTCTGGACCCTCTCGCCGGAGTCGTCGCACCAGGTGGCGTACCTGATGGGCGACCGCGGTCTGCCCAAGACCTGGCGCAACATGAACGGCTACTCCTCGCACACCTACATGTGGGTCAACGAGGCCGGGGAGCGGTTCTGGGTCCAGTACCACTTCCACACCGACCAGGGCATGGAGTCCCTCACCAACGAGGAGGCCCAGGAGCTCGCCGGGTCCGACGGTGACTACCACCGTCGGGACCTGTTCGAGGCCATCAAGCGCGGCGACTACCCCTCGTGGACGCTGAGCGTCCAGGTCATGCGGTACGAGGACGCGAAGACCTACCGCTACAACCCCTTCGACCTCACCAAGGTGTGGTCGCACAAGGACTACCCGCTGATCGAGGTCGGCCGGTTCACCCTGAACGAGAACCCGGTGAACCACTTCGCCCAGATCGAGCAGGCCGCGTTCAGCCCCTCGAACACCGTGCCGGGCACCGGGGTCTCCCCGGACAAGATGCTGCTCAGCCGCGTGTTCTCCTACCCGGACGCGCACCGCAACCGCATCGGCACCAACTTCAACCAGCTGCCGGTGAACCGCCCCGTCGTGGACACCAACTCCTACGACAAGGAGGGGCAGATGCAGTACTTCCACACCGGTGACGCCCCGGTGTACGCCCCGAACTCCTACGGTCGCGCCTACCAGGGCGATGACCACCAGGGCCCGGTGGACAACGGGTGGGAGGCCGACGGGGAGATGGTGCGCGCCGCGTACACCCTCCACGCCGAGGACGATGACTTCGGCCAGGCCCACCTGCTGGTCCGCGAGGTCTTCTCCCAGGAGGAGCGCGACCGCCTGGTCGACACCGTCTCCGGAATGATGGGCGACGTCGAGGAGCCCGTCCTCTCCCGTGTCTTCCAGTACTGGAAGAACATCGACCAGGAGGTCGGCGAGCAGATCGAGCAGAAGTCCCTGGAGGGCCGCGGGGACGACGTTCCCGGCGCCTGATCGACACGGCCGGGACCACCGTGTCGGGCGACCCCTGAGGTGCCCCGCCGGTGTTCACGACAGCGGCCCGCCCCGAGCAGCGCTCGGGGCGGGCCGCTGCGCTATGCCCGCATGACCGGAGCCGCGCCGACGGGGCGGGATGCGCCTCTCAGACCACCAGCACGTCGCAGGGGGAGTCCAACAGCAGCTTCTGGGCGGTGGTCCCGATCAGGTGCGCGGCGACGCCCTCGGATCGTCGGATCCCGATCACCAGCAGCTCTGCCTGCTCCTCGGTGGCGATCCGCACCAGAGCCTCCGAACGGTCGTGCTCCACGCGCTCCTGGCGTACCTCCACCCGCACCCCCGCGCCGCGGGTCTGCTCATGCACCACATCCAGCTGCCCGGGGGCGGCATGCCGGGGATCGCCGTCGTCGCCATCGCGGATCACGTTGACCACGATCAGCGGGCGGCCGCGCCGCTCGGCCTCCTCCCGTCCGGCGCGCAGTGCCGCGAAACCCAGGGGGGTGGGGATGAAACCGACGACGACGGGCACGATGGTCTCCTGATCTGGGCCGTTCAGCCCCGAGGGTCCTTGGACGGGGGTGGGGCGTTGAGAGTATCGGCCCGCTCCTGCCCCGACAGGTCGGCGATGCGGTCCATGACGCGCGCGGTCATCGCGCGCCGACGCGCACCCTGCGGGGCGCTCTCGTCGATGTCGGAGAAGTCGACCGGGGCGCCGAACCGCATCGTGATCGGAACGATCCGCGGAATCCGGCTGCCGGGACGGAACACCTCCTGGGTGCCCTTCAGGCCGACGGGGATCACGGGAGCACCGGACTGCATCGCCAGCCACGCCACCCCGGGACGGCCCTTGTGCAGGCGGCCGTCGCGGGATCGGGTGCCCTCGGGGTAGATACCGAAGCCGTCCCCCTGCTGCAGCACCGACAGTGCCACGTCCAACGCACCCTGCGCCGCGGACAGCGTCTCCCGGTCCACCGGCACGGCGCCGACCGCCGTGAAGAAGCGCTTCTGGACCCAGCCGATCGGGCCGCGCTTCTTCCAGTAGGTGTCCTTGGTGATGAAGCGGACCTGCCGGGGCGCGACGATCGGGATGAGGAAGCTGTCGAGGTTCGCGAGGTGGTTCGCGGCGACGATGAACGCGCCGTCCTGGGGGATGTTCTCCAGCCCCGTCACCCGCGGCCGCCAGATGGTCATGATCGCGGGTCGCAGCAGCCCGCGGACGGTGCTGTAGAACGTGGGCACGGCGCTCCTAGCGGCGGATCGAGAACGGTGCGGGAACTGCACCGGGACGGACGGGGGACGGTACGGAGCCACGATAACCTGGCATGGTCCCCCGCGACGGACGCGTCACGCCCGGATGCGCGCCGCGGTCGGACCGGGACACCGGCGAAGAGGAGAAGTGGTCGATGGAGGACGCGTTCGCCCCCGGCGAGGACGTGCTGGCGGCCCTGGAGATGCAGGCCTCCTGGATCGGCCAGCCCGGCGCCCGCGGTGCCGGCTCCTGGTTGCACCGCCGCGACATCGACTTGGCGGGGCTGCTCGCCGACCCCGACGACGGTCACATGCGCACCCTGCTCGCGGCAGAGGTCGTCATCGCCGCCACCGGTGAGGCCTCCGTCGTCGTGGACTCCATTCCCGTGGGTCGGTCCGGCCAGGTCAGCGGAGAGATCCTCCCACTCACACGCTTCGACATCACCGCCCGCCTGATGTCCCGGACCACACTGATCCCCCACCTCGCGCTCGGCATCCACCACACGGACTCCTGCCGCCATCGCACCGTCCACGGCATCACCCCCGAGCCGTCGGCGCTGGCGGCACTCGTCCTGCACGTCGCCCCGGGTTCGGCCTCCTGGACTGACCAGGGGGAGATGGTGGTGCTCGGCACCGACAGCACCTGGCACAGCACCGAGGGATGGATCGACTTCCAGGACCGCTCCGAACCAGGCCGTCGGCCGCTGGAGATCCACCACCCGGAGCGCTTCGACCGTCTGTGGACCGGGTGGGGGGCAATGCACACCGACACCTCCCGCACCTGGGTCCCCGCCGCCGATCGCGGCCGACACCCCTCCCTCGCGCATCCGCGGCTCGTCCCCGCGCCGCCGCTCGTGCGTGAGGAGGAGGTCTACGCGCGCGAGCGGCGCATGGCACTGGGCAGCGTGCAGGTGTTCGACCTCGGCCGGCCCGTGTGGTTCCGGCCCGTGCTGCCGCTGCCCGACGGGGCACGGCGCCGGGTCGCCGTGTGGGCGGGCCCGGAGCCCGGCACCCCGCCGCGCGGCGCCGACATGGTCATCGACACCGCGGGAGAGGCGGTGCTGCTGGAGACCAGCGGCACCGTCGGTGGACGCTGGCTGCACGTCGCCGGCAGCCCCGACATCGAGGTCGACGAGGTCGTCGTCGCCGCCCGCGTCGGCGTCCTCCCGCACGAGCCCGTCATCGAGACCAGCGAGATCGACCTCGCGCAGCTCCTGCACGACGGCATGGACTCCTTGCGCGCCCGCTGCCAGGAGGTCTACACGACGGGCGCCGGGGAGGAAGACGACCAACCGACCCTCGCGGGCATCGGGCGTCTCGCCCGCACCGCGCTGCGGCTCGGCCGGGACTCCTGGCGCTCGGCCCGTGCCCTGGAGGCGTTCCTGCGCACCGCCCGCCCGAACTCCGTCGGCATCGTGGTCGATGCGATCGCCCCCGGGGGCGGGGGAGCGGACCTGGACGAGCACACCTACGCGCTGCCCGGCTGGCTGATCGAGCACATCGGCTCCGGGGTCATGGCCCCGCGGGCCGCCGAGGTCGTCGACGGCATCATCGACCGCCTCATCCATCGTCTGGAGAACGGCCACTCCCCGGCGTACCGCATGACCACCCTCGCCGCTGCCCTGGACGCTCTGCGCGCCATGGAGCGCTACGCCCGGCACCTCGGGATCGAGGGCGACGCCCGCTCCCGCCGCCGTAGCGCAGCGATCGAACGGTTGATGGCCGAGGGCCGGACCCGTCTGCGCGCCGGACGCACCGCCGGCGGCCGCGGAGCGTTCCTGCCCACGGCCGATGCGGAGCAGACGACTGCGCGCTCCACCGCGCTCGCCGTCCTCAGCGGCCTCACCGACGACGCCGCGGCCATGTCCGTCCGGGCGACGCTGCGCCGCGCCCTCGCCGACGGGACCCCCGACCACGACGGGATCATCCGCGCGGCACTCGTCCGCCTCGGATCCGCAGCCGATGTCGTCACCGCCCACGAGCCCGGGGACGATCTGCCGCCCGCGGCGCTGCAGAAGATCGTCGCCGCCGCCACCGGAGTGCGGATTCATGCCGAACGCATCCACGTGCGCGCCCCTGAACTGCCCTCCCTCGGTCTGGAAGCGAGCCTTCCCCACCCGCGCGGCCCCGTGCGGGTCCGGTGGGACGGCCCGCGCGGCGAGGTGGAGGCGCCGCACGGAACCCACGTGCTCGTGCGGCACCCGGGGGCGTCCTCCCCGGTGTGGTACAACAGCGGCACCACTGCGCTGGAGCGTCCCGACCCCGCGCACCCCGCCGCCCGCACCGAGGACGACGCGTGGCCGTGAGCACGCCGGCCCCACCCTCCGCGACCTTCGCGGCTCACCCGCCCATACAGCACCCAGCGACCTCGAGGAGCATCACCGCATGGCCAAGATCCTGAATGTCGCCGTCGTCGGCGCCGGCACCATCGCGCAGGCTGTCCACCTGCCGATCCTCCGCCGACGCTGGGACCGCTTCCGGATCGCGGCGCTGGTGGACATCTCCCCGCGCCGCCGCCGGGAGGCCTCCGAGGTGTTCGGCGTCGCCGAGGACCTGCGCTATGAGGACGTCGAGCAGATGATGGAGGCGGTGAAGG
Organism: Brachybacterium sp.; assembly: GCA_030538435.1. Taxonomy (GTDB): domain Bacteria; phylum Actinomycetota; class Actinomycetes; order Actinomycetales; family Dermabacteraceae; genus Brachybacterium. The sequence continues at coordinate 1,078 of JAUNUA010000074.1, read as the reverse complement.
CCCGCACCCTCGCCCTGGACCTGGTGGTACTGGCCGCGGACGGTGTGCACGTCCCGGACGTGCTGCGGATCATCCGCCGGGGCATCCCGGTGCTGGTCGAGCCGCCGCTCGCGTTTTCCGCCGAGGAGCTGCGGGAGATCCAGCAGTTCGAGCGCATGGCCGGACGCACCCTGGTCATCGCCGCGTACGCCCAGCAGTACGACGAGACCGTGCAGCGCCTGCCGGAGCTGCTGCAGCGGCGGGACGTGCGGATGTTCGAGCACGAGGTGCGGATGCCGGCGAACGCCGCGATGTACGGCCACGCTCACGTCACCTCCTCCTCCTACGACCTGCCGAGTTCCCTGCGCGCGGAGCGGCGCTCGGCGCTGCAGGCAGCGGTCGAGGCGGGCAGTGGCGAGGGCGCCACCCAGCGGGATCGCGACCTGTACGTGAAAGGTCTGCTGACCGGTCTCGCCTACCAGCTGGCCCTGCTGGAGGCGACGTTCGGCCCTCTCGAGCGACTGGTCGCCGTGCGCCACTGGCCCAAGGGCGTCATCCCCGGGTCGATCGAGGTGCTCGGCGAGCTCGAGGGCGAGGTGCCCGTGCGGTTGGTCTGGCACTACCTGCCGTTCTCCCCGGACTACGGCGAGACGGTGCGGGTGCTCACTGCCCGCAAGCGCGTGCAGCTGGACCTGCCGCCGGTCTCCCAGATCGATGCCCGCTCTGAGCTGTTCCTGCGGCAGAAGGAGAAGGGCACGTTCCGCGGGACCGTCGAGAACGCGGCGGTCTCCGCCGCAGAGGCCATGTGGGATGACCTGCACACCTCCCTGGTGAAGGGACGTCCCCTGCGCAGCGGTACCGAGTCGGCTGCGCGCCAGGTGGTGCTGCTGCGGGAGATCCTGGCGCGGATCGTCGAGGCCGACGGTCGCAGCCTGGAGGCGGACCCGGAGGCCGAGAGTCCGACCGAGGCAACCGCCGAGGGTGAGGCAGAGCCCGAGACTGAGGCGACGGCGGAAGCTGATGTCCCCACCGAGAATGAGAGCGATGCAGAGCCCGAGGCCGAGGTGTCGGCCGAGGCTGACGGCCCCACCGAGGATGA
>JAUNUA010000073.1:8031-10117 GCA_030538435.1 Brachybacterium sp. | reverse complement strand
CGCGGCCCGTGCGCCTCGTACTCGGGTGTCTCGGACGGCCCTGCTTCCTCCGGCCCGAACCGACCGAGCGCCCATAGAGCAGGGACTACCCGCCGGGCTGACGCGGACATCTGCACGAAGTGGCGTACAGCAGCACGGTGCCTGCCTATGCGCGGGGTGCGTGCGCTGTGACGCCGTTTCGTGCAGATCGGTGGGTGGATAGGGGGTGGTGAAAGGCCCGGTGCCCCGCGCGGACCCGTGCGTCCGCGGGCGTGTGGAAGCATGAACCCATGCCGCACCTGCCCTGGCCCACCGAGGCCGCGACGTTGAGCGTCGAGCCGTTCCGCCCGGTCCTCGAGCGCCTGCAGTCCCTCGCCCTGCGCCACAGCGACCACGTCGACCTGCTCGCCCCGCTGATCGATGAGGACGGCACACCGGACCCATCGGCCGATCCGCCCCCTGCCCTCGCCCAGGTCCTCGAGGAGTTCGGCGGGATCCGACCCCGCGGCGGCCCGGAGCTGAACCTGCTCGTCGATGAGCGCACCGATGAAGGCCCTTACACCCTCCTGCCGGACCGCACCTCCTACTACCCGCTCATCGAGGGCGACGATGCCGCCGTCATCCTCACGATCGACGAGAGCGGCGCCCCCGGCGCCGTGTACGGGATCGGCGAGGACCTCGCCCTGACCCTCGCCGCCGAGGACCTGCTGGCCTTCCTCGAGCGCTACACCGGGGCCCTCGAACTGACCCTCGACGCACTCGACGCAGAGGTGGTCCGCAGCCGCGGCGCGGACGGCCTCGGCGACGCCGCGCGGGACGAGATCACCGCGGAGCTGATGGACGTCCACCTGTACCGCACCATCCTCGGAGACATCCCCGAGGAGGAGTGCGCACCCATCCCGCTGGTCCCCGCGAAGGACAGCGACCTCGCCGGTGACGACCTCCCCGCGGGCACCCTCGCCCTCGCCGACACCCGCGATGCGGCCCTCGACTTCTGCATCCCCGTGATGGACGCCGACCTGCCGGGGGACCCCCTGGAGACCTCCCTCGCATGGCGCCACGACGGGCGCGTGGTGCTCCTCGTCGACGCCGCGGCGGCCCGCACCTGACCCACCCCCGGGGCACACCGACCCACCGGGGTCATACTGAAGGACACCTCGAGCGCCCAGGAGACCTCATGACCGACCAGCCCGTCCTCGTTCTCGTTCCCGACGCCTCCGGTGCGAGCGGCACCGAGCCCCGCCTCGCCGGGCCCGACGGACTGCACGTGCGCGTCACCGACCTCGGCATCACCCGCGGGGACGGGGTCTTCGAAACCATCGGCGTGTTCGCCGGCCGCCCGGTGAATGTCCGCCCCCACCTGGAGCGTCTCCAGCGCAGCGCCACCATGCTGGACATGGGGGAGCTGGACCTGGACTTGGTGGGACGCGCCATCGAGACCGCGATCGAGGAGCACGCCGACGTCGAGGAGCTGATGGTCCGGGTGATCGTCACCCGCGGGAACGAGCCCGGCCTCCCGGAATCGGGGTACCCCTCCGGCTGGGTCCACGCGAAGACAATGCCCTCCTACCAGGCGGACCGGCGCGAGGGGATCGATGTCGTCACCCTCGATCGGGGACTGCCGACGACCGCCCCGGACACGAGCCCGTGGCTGCTGGCCGGGGCGAAGTCGCTGTCCTACGCGATCAACATGGCGGCGCTGCGCGAGGCCGCGCGGCGCGGCGCCTCCGACGTCCTGTTCGTCGCCTCCGACGGGTACGTGCTGGAGGCACCCACGGCGACACTGCTGGTCCGCCAGGGGGAGCGGCTCATCACCACGCCTCCCGAGGCCGGGGTCCTTCCCGGAACCGCTCAGCGTCTGGTCTTCGAGACCCTTCGCGTTGAGGGCAGGGAATGCGTCGAGGAGCTGCTCACCCCGGAGCAGGTCGCGACCTCCGACGGCGCGTGGCTGGTCGCCTCCGGGCGGCTCGCCACCCCGATCCGCCGTCTCGATGATCGGGAGCTCGCGATCGATCACGAACTCACGGATAAGCTCGGCGAGATCATCGCCGGTCGCAGCACGCCAGCCGCTCAGTAAGCGGCCCTCAGCGCCTGCATTGCCGCCTGC
>JAUNUA010000073.1:0-7931 GCA_030538435.1 Brachybacterium sp. | reverse complement strand
CCACCCGCCGCGCGCGCGAGTGGTCAGTAGTTTGGGCTGTCTGAACGGGTTGGGCACAACACGTGACCACTCGCGCTGATGGGTAACCCGCCCCGGCACCGACGAGCCCGCGATCACCGCGGCATCGGCTCGGCGGAGGCGCGGGCGAGCACCGCATCGGCCAGCTGGGCATCGACCACGATGCTCTGCAGCACCCCGGAGCGCAGCACGCCCAGCACGCCCGGGGCCTTCTCGGCACCCGCCGCGACGCCCAGTACCTCCGGGATCTCCCGCAGCTCCTCGAACGTCACGGCCAGCACCCGCTCCGAGGTGGGCGGTCCGAGCGGGCGCCCGAGGCGGTCCACGAACCGCCCGCAGAGATCTCCGACCGCGCCCTGCGTCTCGAAGGTACGCAGCTCCGCGGCGTCCAGGTGCATTCCCTGCACCAGGTGGGGAGAGGAATACAGGTCGATCGACCCGATGCCGACCAGGCCCAGTTCGACCTGCGCCGCTGCACCGAGGACGCTGGCGATGGACGCCTCCCCTCGGAACGTGCGCTGCGCGGCAGCGGATTGCACGAGGGCCGGTGCGAACAGCGGCTCGGGCGTCGCCCCCATCCGCTCGGCCAGCACCCGCAGCACGCTGTCGCCGCTTGCCAGCTGATCCAGTGCAGTCAGGCCACCGACCAGGGGCAGCACCCGGGGGCGTGGACGCAGGCTGAGGGTGGGAAGCTCCGCGACCACGCGCTGCAGGGTCTGGCCCCAGGAGACGCCGATGCTGCGGACCTTCGGGGCGCGCTCCGCGATCGCCTGCGCGGCGGCGCGGGAGACCACGTCCAGGCCCGTGCCGCGGGTGGCCGAGACGACCACCGCCTCGTCGAGACCGAAGGTCCGCGCGAGCTGTTCCTCGAGTTCGGTGTCGCGCACCGGGGGCGCCTCCGGATCGTGGATCAGGATCTCCACGATCCCGCGCTCCCGGGCCTGGGCGAGGATCCGCGAGACGTTGGACCGGGAGATCCCGAGCTCGCGCGCGACCTCGGACTGCGAACACTCCTGCTCGTAGTACAGCCGCGCGGCGCGGACGACAGCGGCGGAGTCGCGTGGTGCCGGCATAGCCACCCCTTCCCGTGATCGTTCGTGGTGGTCGTTCGGGCGACGGCGCGTCGGGCCGCCACCAGCACGAGCCACATCATCACATGTGTGCAGACGGTCCGTTCCCAGGAAGGGGGTTGTGCAGATGGCGGGTCGATGGCACGATGTGAGCCAGCTCGCGCACATTCGTGAACTGTTCACGCACGAATGTGCATAAGCCTCTTGTGCTCGGCCTGGCCGGGTGCCACAGACCGTGACAGACAACGGCGGACACCCCGCCCCGTGGATCGAAGGAGATTCACCCATGACCCCCTTGCCCTCCGCCCCCTCACCCGGGGCCCTGGCCGACGGCCCGGTGATCTGGGCAGCCCCGGACCCCCCTGCCGTCGGGTCGGACAACCCGATCATGAACGCCATCACCTGGGCTGCCGAGCACTTCATCGGCCTCTTCCAGGCCTCGGCTGAGAGCTTCATGGGCCTCGTCACCGGGATTCTCCCGCTGCTGATCGTGCTGCTCACCGCGATGTACGCCATCACCACCTGGATCGGGGAGGAGCGGGTCACCGCGGCCGTCCGCTGGTCCGGCAAGTACTTCATCACCCGGTACACGCTGATGCCGGTGCTGGCGATGATCATGCTGACCAACCCCATGGCCTACACCTTCGGGCGCTTCCTGCCCGAGCGGTACAAGCCCGCCTTCTACGACTCCGCCGTCTCTTTCTGCCACCCCGTCACGAGCTTCTTCCCCCACGCCAACGCGGGGGAGATCTTCGTGTGGGCCGGCGTCTCCGCGGGCGTGCTGGCCGTGAGCCCCGAGGCCTACGTGCGCCTCGCGGTCATGTACTTCCTGGTGGGCCTCGTGGTCATCCTCATCCGCGGTGTCGTCACCCAGTGGATCACCGCCGTGATGATCCGCCGCAGCCCCGACCGCGAGAAGTTCGAGCAGTTCGACCGTGACTACGCCTCCGGGCACATCCAGGGAGGCCTGTCATGAGCGACGAGTTCCGCTCCGTCCACGTCTCCAAGGGCCGCGGCGGCTGGGGGAAGGGCCTGACCCTCACCCCCACCGAGGGCAAGGACGTGGTCCTGTCCGTCACCAGCGGCGGCATCCACCCCGTCGCCGCCCGCATCGCGGAGCTCACCGGCGCCACCCCGGTCGACGGCTTCACCAACCACGTCGAGGACGCGAAGGTCGTGGCCGCCGTCATCAACTGCGGCGGCACCGCCCGGATCGGGGTGTACCCCAAGAAGGGCATCCCCACCGTCGATGTCTACCCGGGGGAGCCCTCCGGGCCGCTCGCCCAGTTCATCACCGAGGAGAACTTCGTCTCCGCCGTCGGGCCGAACGACGTCCAGCTCGCCGACGACGAGCAGATGGCCGCCGCGAACGCCACCGGTGCGGCGGGAGCCGCTGCCGTCGGCGGCGGTGCGGCGACCCCCGACCGGACCGCCCTGCCCTCCAAGCAGGAGCGCATCGAGGCCACCGGCGCCGCGATGAACACCGGCGGGATGGGCTTCCTGTCCGGCATCGTCGTCACCTTCGGCGGCTGGATCGGGTACTTCATCAACACGCTGCTGTCCTCCGGACGCCAGGCGATCCAGCTGTGCCTGCAGACGATCATCCCGTTCATGGCCTACGTGTCCCTGCTGATCGGCGTGGTCACCTACACCGGCATCTCCGAGGCCATCGCGAACCGGGTAACCGGATTGGTTGACAACCCCTTCGGACTGGTCACCCTCGGCATCATCACCGCGATCCCGGTGCTGTCACCGATCCTCGGGCCGGGCGCCGCGATCGCCCAGGTGGTCGGCGTCCTCATGGGCACCCAGATCGCCGCCGGCGCCCTGCCCATCCAGTACGCGCTGCCCACCCTGTTCGCGATCAACGGCCAGGTCGGCTGCGACTTCATCCCCGTCGGCCTGTCACTCGGGGAGGCGAAACCGGAGACGGTCTCGGTCGGTGTGCCAGCCGTGCTGTTCTCCCGGCTCATCACCTCGCCCGTCGCCGTGATCATCGCCTACCTCGCCAGCTACCTGGTGGCCTGATCCACCGCCGGAGAAAAGGACCCACCCGTGACCGACACCCGCACCCTCTGGACCGCCGAGATCACCTCGATCGGCCCCGACGCCACCGACATGATCGACGCCGGCGTGCTCATCCTGTTCGGGGAGCCCGTCCCCCCGGCCCTCGCCGACGTCAGCGTCGTCCATCGGGCCGACGCCGAGCCCGCGCGTGACCTCGCCCCCGGGGACACCCTGCGGATCGGCGAGGCCGAGTTCATCCTCGAGGCCGTCGGCGAGCAGGCGTCCCAGAACCTCCGGGACCTCGGGCACGTCGTCCTCTACGTGGACGCCGCCGGGCAGAACCTCCTGCCCGGCGCCGTCCACGCCACCGGGACGCTCACCGCGCCCGAGCCCGGCCAGACCATCACCCTCCTCGGGCCCTGAGCGGCCCCCACCTCCAGGAGACCCCATGGACCACCTCGGATTCGGCCTGCTGCTCTTCGCAGCGCTCGTGCTGTCCGTCGCCTTCAGCTACCTCCAGCACCGCTCCTACATGCTCGCCGTCCGCGCGGTAGCCGCAGACCACGACCGCCCCGGCGTGGTCGTCGTCTCCGGCCGCGGCAAGGGCTTCCTGCGCGGCACCATCGCGATCCTCGCGGTCGATGCCACCACCCGTCGGGTGCTCGAGGCGCGCACGATGACCGGCTCCACCGTCCTCGCGCGGTTCCGCCGGCGTCCGGACCTCGAGGGGTCGCTGCGGGGTATCGAGGACCGCGCCGGCGATAAACGCACCCGGGAGGCCCTCTCCCAAGCCCTCGTCCAGTTCCGCGAGACCACCCGCCACAAGGCTGCCGCGTACCGCAGCTCCCGGGGCGCCGCGAGCCCCGCCCTGTCGAAAGGACACAGCGCATGAGCTACTCCCAGCGCCTCGCCGAGCGCGAGGCCCGCACCGGTCGGCCCGTCCGGGTCGGCATCCTCGGCGCCGGCCAGATGGGCTCCGGCCTCATCGCCCAGGTCCACAGGGCACGCGGCATGGAGGTCGTCGCCGTTGCCGACATCGCCGTCGAACGCGCCGAGAAGGCCCTCGCCGATGCCGGCCGGACGGATGTCGTCCGCGCCGAGGACATCGCGGGCGCCGCCCGCGCCATCGAGGACGGTCACGCCGCAGTCCTGCAGGACGGGATGCGCCTCGCGGACCTGCCGCTGGACATCGTGGTGGAGGTCTCCGGCGTCCCCGACGTCGCCGCCCAGATCGCCATGTCCTGCCTCCTCGCCGGCACCGACGTCGCCCTGATGACCGTCGAGGCCGACGTCACCGTCGGTCTGCTGCTGGCCCGCATCGCCGGGTCCGGTAACGCGATCTACACCGTGTGCCGCGGTGATGAGCCCGTCGAGTGCGTGAAGCTCATCGAGTACGCCGAGGACCTGGGGCTGGAGGTGGTCGTCGCCGGCAAGGGCAAGAACAACCCGATGCGTCCCACCGACACGCCCGCCGACGTCGCCGAGGAGGCGGAGCGCAAGGGCATGAACCCCAAGATGCTCACCTCCTTCACCGACGGCACCAAGACCCAGATCGAGATGGCGGCGCTCGCCAACGCCACCGGCTACCGGGTGGAGGTGCCCGGGATGCACGGCGCCGCGGTCGACGTCAGGGACCTGGCCGAGGTGCTGCGACCGGTGACACTCGGCGGGATCGTGGAGAGCGACGGCCCCGTCGTCGAGTACGTCACCGGTGACGCCGCCCCCGGCGTCTTCGTCATCGCCCGCTCGGACAACGACGTCGTCACCCACGAGCTGCAGTACCTGCGCCTCCCGGGCGTGGACGACCACTTCGCGCTGTACCGCCCGTACCACTTGGCCTCCATCGAGGCACCCCTGTCGATCGGTGAGGCGATCATCGAGCGCCGCCCATCGTTCCAGGCCAGCACCTGGACGGCCGACGTCATCGCGACCGCCAAGTCCGATCTTCCGGCGGACACCGTGCTGCAGGGCATCGGCGGGGACCACGTGCACGGCACCGCGATCGACGCCGAGGAGGCCCGCGACCAGAACCTCCTGCCGATCGGCCTGGCCGCCTCCTCGCGCCTGCTGCGTGACGTGGCGGCCGGTGCGTACCTGACCTACGACGACGTCGAGCTGGACGAGTCCCGTCCGCTGGTGGCCATGCGGCGCCTGCAGGATGCGCTGCTGGGCACCGGCGTGATCGAAGGAGTGAACCGATGACCCCCGAGACCACCACCGACACCGCGACGGCCTCGAGCCCCCTGCTGGAGGACGCGGACGTGGCCCGCGAGGCCCTGCTGACGATGTGGCGGATCCGCCTGTTCGAAGAAGCCGTCGAGGACCTCTACGGGCGCGGCATGATGCACGGCACCATGCACCTGTCCATCGGCCAGGAGGCGGTGCCGACAGCCATCTGCCTGCCGCTGCGCACGGAGGACCAGATCACCTCCACCCACCGCGGCCACGGCCACTGCATCGCCAAGGGCGCTGACCTGGGCCGGATGATGGCCGAGCTGCTCGCGAAGGACAACGGCTACAGCCGCGGACGCGGCGGGTCGATGCACATCGCCGACGTGGCGACCGGCAACCTCGGCGCGAACGGGATCGTCGCGGGCGGTGTGCCGATCGCCGCCGGGGCGGGCCTGACCAATCAGCTCACCGGCACCGACCGGGTGGCCGTGTGCTTCCACGGCGACGGCGCCGTCGGCGAGGGCGCCTGGCACGAGGCCGTCACCCTCGCCTCCATGTGGCGCCTGCCGGTGATCTTCGTGTGCGAGAACAACCAGTACGGCATGTCGATGTCCAGCGCGAAGGCGTTCCAGGTGGAGCGGATCTCCGACAAGGCCGCCGGGTACGGCATCGCCGGGGAGACCGTGGACGGCAACGACATCGCGGCAATGCACGAGGCGATGGAACGAGCGGTGGAGCGCGCGCGCAGCGGCGGCGGCCCCACCCTGCTGGAGGCCCTGACCTACCGCTGGCGGGGCCATTCCAAGTCCGACAAGAACACCTACCGGACGAAGGAGGAGATCGCCGAATGGAAGGAGCGCGATCCGATCGCCGCGTATGCGCTGAGGCTGCTCGAATCCGGGCTGCTCACCCAGGAGGACCTTGACGCCGTGCACGCCCAGGTGCGCAGCGATATCCGCGACGCCGTCGTGTTCGGCACGCAGGGCGAGGAGCCCGAGGCCGACGCCCTGCTGGATGCGGTGTACGCCCCATCGGCGGTGGACGCCACGGACGACAGGGACGGCGGGACCGCGCTGGATGAGGGCGCGACCATGGACGATGCGGAGGTGGGGGCATGACCCGGCAGATGACGTACGCCGAGGCGATCCGGGAGGCGATGGCCCAGGCCATGACCGCCGACGAGCGGGTCTTCCTGATGGGGGAGGACGTGGGCACCTACGGCGGTGCCTTCGGCGTGGAGAACGACCTGATCGACCGGTTCGGTGAGGAGCGGGTGCGGGACACCACCATCTCCGAGCTGGGGATCGTGGGGATGGGTGTGGGCGCCGCCATCACCGGGATGCGCCCCATCGTGGAGATCCAGTTCTCCGACTTCTCCGCCCAGGCGATGGACCAGATCGCCAACCAGGCCGCGAAACTGCACTTCATGGTGGGTGGTCAGGCGAACGTGCCGCTGGTGATCCGCGCGCCCGGCGGCTCCGGGACCGGCGCCGCCGCCCAGCACTCGCAGTCGCTGGAGTCGTGGTTCACCGCGGTACCCGGGTTGAAGGTGGTCATGCCCGCCACCGCCGACGACGCCGCGGAACTGCTGCTGACGGCGCTGGAGGACCCGAACCCCGTTGTCGTCCTCGAGCACAAGCTGCTGTACAAGCAGACCTTCGACGTGAAGGACGAGTTCGGCCTGACCGAGCTCGGCAAGGGCCGCACCGTCCGCGAGGGCGAGGACCTCACAATCGTCGCCACCGGCGTCGAGGTGCAGCGATCCGTCGACGCCGCGGAGCAGCTCGCAGCGGACGGCATCGCCGCGGAGGTCATCGACCCCCGCACCCTGAAGCCGCTGGACCTCCCGCTGATCCTGGACTCGGTGAGCCGCACCGGGCGGGTGCTGCTGGTGCAGGAGGCCCCGATGTTCTCCGGCTTCATGTCCGAGGTCGCCGCGAGCATCGCGGAGTCCCGCGCGTTCGGTCACCTCCAGGCCCCCATCCGGCGTCTGTGCGGCGCCGACGTCCCGATCCCGTACAACCCGCAGCTCGAGAAGTCCGTGGTCCCGCAGACGGAGGACATCGTCCGCGCCGCCACCGACCTCGTGAAGGAGTGGTGACCATGGCGAAGATCCCCCTGACCATGCCGAAGATGTCCATGACGATGGAGGAGGGGACCGTCGTCGAGTGGAACGTCGCCGCCGGGGACACCGTCGCCAAGGGCGACGTGGTCGCGGTGGTGATGACCGACAAGGTCGACATGGAGGTCGAGTCCGCGGCGGCCGGCACCGTCGCGGAGCTGCTGGTCGCCGAGGGCGACACACTGGCGGTCGGCGCCCCGATGGCGATGATCGACTCCGAGGAGGATGACCTGCTCGGTGACCTCTTCGGGGGCGGCGCTGACGACGAGGGTGCGAGCACCGAGGGCGGGAAGGCTGACCGCTCCGAGGTCTCCGATCACGGCGAGGGCTCCGACCCTGCCGGAGCGCCCGAGCACGCCGATACGTCCGAGAATTCCGCAACGACCGATGCCTCCGAATCGCCCGGTCCGCGCGGCGAGATGCCGCCCGCGGTCCCGCTCGCCCGGAAGCTCGCCCGCGATCACGGCCTGGACCTGCGGGACATCACCCCCACCGGCCCTCACGGCACCGTGCGGGTGAAGGACGTGAAGCAGGAGATCGAC